>VBBG01000089.1 GCA_005882905.1 Candidatus Bathyarchaeota archaeon
TCCCTGTAAGCTATAGCTCGACGAATCGCCTCCTTGAGACGAGCTCCCTCATCACCAGGCGCAAATCTAAACGCGTCGGTCCTGGCATTAATCACAAGGGGAACGCCACTCGTCTCGCCCAACTTCTTAATGGCCTTCAACTTCGCGACCTGTGTCTCAATTGGAAACAGCTTCTTGGTGGCGTGAGCAAAATCCTCGATGTTGATTCCAATTGCGCCAGCCTTCAGAACCTCTCGCACCGTGGCCAAAACCTCTTTCGGAGTAGTCCCGAAGCCAGCCACAAGATCCGCGGAGAGCGGAACCGACAAAATGCGACTTATTCTTCCAACGGCCGACATGTACTCATCTCTGCTGATCACCTGGCCGTCAGGGTAGCCGAGGGAGACCATCAACCCAGCACTCGACGTCGCTACTGCAGGAAATCCTTCGTCCTCAAACACCCGTGCGCTCGGCACATCCCAGGCGTTCGGAAGAATCAGGATCTGCCTCCCATGATGGAGCGCGCGAAAATCCTCAGCCTTATCCCTGAGGGATTGCAGC
>VBBG01000090.1:0-7885 GCA_005882905.1 Candidatus Bathyarchaeota archaeon
TCACTCTTTCAACTATTTGACGTGATGCTTTAGCCGGGTCCTTGGAGCCAGTGATCCAACCTCCAACAATAATCAGCTTCACTCCAGACCTAACGAGTGCCTTTGCGCTGTTCGGGTTCACCCCGCCCGCGACTGCAACGGGAATCCGAAGGGTCCTGACCATTTCTCGCACGTTTCGGTCGACGCCCAGTCTGGACCGGAGTGCTCTCTGCGCGTCTATTCCCATGTGGACACAGACAATGTCAACACCCAAGCTCTGAAGTTGCGTCGCTCTCTTTCGCGGATTCGGACACATCAGGAGGTCAGCCATCAACATCCCGTCATAGCGAGCAGCGGTCTGGACCGAATCACTAATCGTTCGATCATGTGCTAGGCCGGAAATAGACACAACCTTTGCTCCAGCCTCGAAAGCCATCTCAGCTTCAATCCTGCCAGCATCGAGAGTCTTCATATCAGCCACAACCTTTCTAGCATGAAAAGTTCGGCTTAAGGCCCGAACAGCTCTCATTCCCTCGCTCTTGATAAGCGGAGTTCCAGCTTCTAGCCATCCCACACCCTCAGAAGCGGCAGCCCTAGCTATTCGCAACGCATCCTTCAACCTGACAAGGTCCAAGGCAACCTGGATCTGAGGCCACGACTCTTCCATCTGCGACCCTAGCTAACCGGTTCGACATAGGAATATCACTGGTTGATGTCGTTTCCGACGTCTGCTACTGCTCAGGTCCTTGAACGGGAACATCAGGATTAGATTGTTCGCTCGCAAATGCCCATCGATCGAGAGTGTCAAAAGTACAAGACAAAGAGTCTACTTTGCTCAACAACCTATCGGATAGGGAAATAGCGCACGAGCTAGATTCACGTCTTAGAGATCTTGAGAAGAACATTGCAGTCGCCCGCGAGTTCATCAAGTTGGCCGATGAGAGCTACTCTGAGCTACGCCACAAATGGAATCTGCTAAGCGAAGAGGTCCGGAATAAGCCTCAGACACATGAGACAGACCATCCGACTCCACCAGATGAGAAAGCAGAGATTCGGCCACGGAAAAGGGACCACTCCAAGACCAGAGACAAGACTGTGACTGAGCCGGACGAATCCGCGACTCCCAGTTCTGCGGTTATCCCAATAAAGCCCGAGGGCCTTGCTCAACACAAGTCTGCGAAGCAGCGCAAGAAAGACTCTGAGGTTTCCCACGAAGATACCGCTTCACCTGTTCAAAAGAAACCCTCACAAGTATATCGGGACCCCGGCCGAAGGCGCGGCAAAAACTAGCGGACGCAACTAAGAATCTCTCTCCCACTTCAATTCGACGAACCGGGCCAGAAGTACTCCCGACGAAGGTAAACGACGACCGAGAGATGCCCAAACTCCACAGAGCTTGTATTATTAGTTAGTCCGTTGCATCAGCGAGATGAAGTAGCCCGCTGTGCGGTCTCGATGCGGAAATAGTCGGCGACAATCAGTTAAACCCTTCAAGCCTGGCGACCCGTACTCCCCTAGGATCGGGCATATCTCGAAGTCTGCATGCGACTTAAGAAACGTTGAGACGACTTGCTCATTCTCCTCCACTGCTATACTACAAGTACAATACAGAATCCGACCCTCCTCGGCGACTAGCGGAGTGGCAGCGTCCATGAATTGCTGTTGAAGAGAGGCGTAACGCTCTAGAGACTTGGGAGATAAATGCCACTTCATACGTGGATTCATGTCGAAGACCCCTGTCCCGGTACAGGGCGGATCGATGATTATTAGGTCGAATGTCCCATGGACAGCGAGCCTCGCCGCGTCGCCAATCACAGGTTCGGCTATCTTTACTCCCAGCCTCGAAGTTTCACGCTTCCAAGCCTCCATTCTACTCTGAGAGTAATCTACTGAAACAATCTTGCCCCGATTCTTCATGAACTGGGCCAGGGTTGCGGTCTTTGCCCCCGGTGCCGCGCATAGGTCTAGAACAGTCTCGCCGGGCTCTGGACCTCCAGCCTTAACGGCTAGATAGGAGGCAAAGTCTTGCATTTGAAACAAACCTTGCGAAAAGAATGCGGAAAATTCGGACGGAGAACCATTAAGGAGGTACACGCCGGGATCGGACGGGACCCTTGTGAGCTTTCCAGCCAGTCGCTTCGCCTGAGCCGGAAGGGTCGTTCTGCCTCGATTCATCAGAGGATTTACCCGAATGTATCTCGGTCTGGAGTCCGTCGACAGTAGTTTGATAGCTTCACTACGTCCCAATAGTCGGAAGCAGTACTCGACCCACAAGGCGGGATGATGAGTCTCAAGAGCAACTCTTTCGGCATCCGTCGCTGTGGATGGGATCCGATACGGGTCGTGTCCAAGCACCGATCCTAGCAGAATCTCTAGACGGGGAAGATATTCGACGGGCGTGACATTGCGGAGGCCTCTTTCTTTTCGCCTCACATCATCTTTCCCATGAGCTTTCATTAGCAACTGCGTGGCCAGGCGGAAAAGGGGGAGGGTCTTCGCCGCGAGTATTTCGTTTGGAAGCGCATCCTGCACAATTCTGTCTAGCACATCTTGATTGCGCAGTGTAGTGAGGACTAGATCTAGAGATTCATGTTTGACATTGGCTAGGTTCGGATCCGAGGTCGCGAGTTGCTGTATCGCGCTACGCTCGCTCGCACCTTTAGCGACCAACCGAAGTGCTCGATAGGCGAGCTTGACGGTGCTCGACAGATCCGCGCCTGACACGGACCGGACGGCTTCGTGGGAACCTTTTAACGAAACGCTCGGACCGGTCGGATTGGTGTCATGTCAAGCCTCGACCAGTACATGGCGAAGCCGGAACCTCTTCCACCTCGGCCGAGGCAGGACCCGAAAGCGCAACTCTACTTTAGACCGAGTATTCCTCAAGATCTAGCCGAGTCATATTTCATAGGCGCAGGCTATGACGGTGAGAGGCGTGCTGTCTATCTCAAGCTCTACGAGCCCAAATCCCAGAAGATACACTTCTGGTACGACAACACAGGCCACGTGCCATATTGCCTCTCCAAGGAGCCTGTGGCCTCATTACAGAAGAACCATGGCATAGTCAAACATCCCGGCTTCCTCAGGTTTGAGCAATCAAACCGGTTCGACGCTCTTGAGGGCAAACAGATTCCAGTCACCATAATCTACGCGAGGGACCCGCTATCAATTGGCGGTCGCCCCTCTGGCTGCATCCGAGACATCACGCGAGCTTGGGAGGCAGACATACGCTACACGGAGAACTACATCTACGATCGGCGACTCGAGCCGGGAATGTCCTACGTTATCAAACGAGGCAACCTCACAGCTCTACAGTCTGGAAGCAGCTCAATCAATATTCAGACCATTTTCGGCGAGAACGATCCAAGTTACCAATCCGTACTCGATAGATGGCTGAGACTGCTTGAGTTTCCAGTGCCCGAGTATCGCAGAGTAGCATTCGACATCGAGGTCGAACAGTCAAAGGACACTAGAGTACCAGACCCGACTGAAGCAGAAGACAGAGTGATATGCGCCAGCTTTTCGGCCAGCGACGGGTTGAGAAAGGCTCTACTACTGAGGCGGCAAGGGTTTGACGCAGGCTCAACCGAATCCACATCCGGCATACTCTTGGAGTTCTACGAAACGGAGGAAGAACTGCTCTCCGCTATATTCAGAATACTGGACGACTATCCAGTCATCCTAACCTTCAATGGAGACGACTTTGACCTCAGATATCTATCCCACCGAGCGCAGCGACTAGGCTATTTCCGCGATACGATTCCTATCGAACTGGGGAGAGAGTCAGCCGGGGTCAGATATGGAATCCATCTTGACCTCTACAAGTTCTTCTTCAACAGGTCCATTCAGGTCTACGCGTTCAGCGGCAAGTACAGAGAAGTCACGCTAGACGCGATATCCGAAGCGCTACTCGAAGAAGGCAAACTTGAGATCTCAACACCAGTCTCCAGACTCTCCTATTCAGAATTAGCCGAGTACTGCTTCCAGGACGCACAGTTGGTGCTGAGACTCACCCAGTTCGACGGCGAGGTCGTGATGAAACTCGTCACCGCCCTCTCGCGAATCAGCTTCCTCCCGATCGAAGACATGTCCCGCCAAGGCGTCTCGGGGTGGATAAGGAGCATGATGTTCAGAGAACACCGCCTTCGAGGCTACATCATCCCGAGATCCGAAGAGATCACAGAATCGAAGGGCGCCACCAGCACGACCGCCGTTATCAAAGGCAAGAAGTACAAGGGCGGAATGGTAGTCGATCCCATCCCTGGAGTCCACTTCCAAGTCGCGGTACTCGACTTCGCCTCGCTATATCCGTCGATAATCAAGACGTGGAACCTCGGCTATGAGACAATACTCTGCAACCACCCTGAAGACAGGACCAACAAGATACCAGACACAGACCACTGGGTCTGCCGAAAGAAGAAGGCCATGGAGAGCCAGCTCGTTGGCTCTCTCAGGGATATCCGGATCAAGTGGTACAAGCCAAAATCCAAGGAAACGAACCTGCCGCCTGAAACACTGAGCTGGTACCAAGTCGTCCAAAACGCGTTGAAGGTCGTACTAAACGCAAGCTACGGGGTCTTCGGCAGCGACAGATTCTCACTCTACTGCCCTCCGCTAGCGGAATCGACCGCAGCTGTGGGAAGGTATGATATTACGAGCACAATCAAGGAAGCTAAACGCTTGGGGATCGAAGTCTTCTACGGGGACACAGATTCACTCTTCCTTGGGACCCCCGACCGGACAAAGCTCGACGAGCTGATCCAGTGGTCGAGGAAGGAACTCGGGATGGAGCTGGAGGTGGACAAGAACTACCGGTACGTTGCTCTGAGCCTCCGGAAGAAAAACTATCTTGGGGTCCATCCTGACAACCGGGTCGATATCAAAGGACTTACTGGTAAGAAGAGGCATACTCCAGAATTCATCAAGGAGACGTTCAACCAGATGATTGGCATTCTAGGCCAGGTGCAGACACCACTCGATTTTGACGATGCTAGGACTAAGATCAAGAGCCTAGTCCAAGACTCGTACAGCAAACTGCGAAACAGGAAATACTCTCTTGACGATCTAGCGTTCAACATGATGATCGGCAAATCAGTAGCCGGCTACACAAAGACCATGCCACAGCACGTCAAAGCAGCTCAACAGCTCAGAGACAAAGGTGACGAGATCAAAGCTGGCGACCTAGTCAGCTTCGTCAAGGTATCCACCAGTGCGGGGGTCAAACCAGTACGCCTCGCGAGCCTCCACGAGATAGATGTGGACAAGTATACGGAATACATCCGTGCCACGTTCGAACAGGTCCTCGATGCGCTCGGACTAGATTACGAAGAGCTCACAGGGGCCAAGAAGCTAGAATCATTCTTTCCAGGAAGCGGCTGAGGAAGATGCTCAGCGTCATCCCAGTCAGAGGAATCCCCGACATCAAGAAGGGAGACGATCTCGGCAAACTACTCGTGACCAGACTAAAAGAACAAGGCGACGAGTTTCAACAAGGCGACATAGCTATCGTCTCCCAGAAGATAGTATCAAAATCGGAGGGAAGAGTCGTCTCACTCTCAAAGATAGCGCCCTCAGACTTTGCAAAGACGATTGCAAACAGTAGTGGAAAAGACCCTCGCCAAATCGAGGTCATTCTACGAGAGACCCGGAAGATCATACGAATGAGAGGCGGACATCTCATAACTGAGACAAAACACGGCTTCATCTGCGCAAACGCGGGAGTAGACCAGTCCAACGTAGGAAACGGCGACTCGGTAACACTTCTCCCTCAAGATTCAGATGGATCAGCCGACCGAATCAGGAAAACAATCCATGAAATCACCGGTAGAATAGTCCCAGTCATCATTACAGACACATTCGGTCGTGCCTGGCGAATGGGGCAAGTGAACTTCGCCGTCGGAATTTCGGGAATGAAGCCGATCCACGACTATCGCGGAACCAGAGACATGTACCGACGAAGATTGCAAGTCACAGAAATAGCGGTCGCGGACGAACTGGCGAGCGCCGCCGAACTCGTAATGAACAAAGCAGACCGAGTTCCAGCGGCGATCATACGCGGCTACAACGCACCGAAGGGTCACGGTCGAGTCAAAGACCTACTGAGACCGGAGGAATTCGACCTATTCCGCTGATTACATTCTCTCCCAGAATCTGAGTATGAGCTTCGACAAACCCGACACTCGACGCTGCTACTTTGCTTCAAGCAGGGGTTGTTGCTTCCTTCCCAAGAGACGGTCGCGCCAGCCTCGCTTCTCCTCAAGCGCCAGAGGACGATACGTCGTATTTGAAGAACCTATCACCAAGAACATCTTCAACCCATATCCGATATCGACCCAACCCTCAGAATGGAGAAGTACTCCATGGGGCAGCCTCGCACGGGGACCATCCAGCAGGGCAAGATGAACAACTAGCTCATTTTCCCGCCTTTCAATCTTGATTGTATGTGGCATGCCTTTCAAATGACGAACCTCCCAACATTATCGGCTCACAGAGTTCATCTACTTTGCCGCCACGCTGGATTGGCATTACTTGGAGCACCGGAGCCGAAGGTAGCCAAACCCTTTTCTTCCGTCAAAAGCTGCAGAAAACCGAGTTTACATAGATGGCCCGCGAAATTCGAGCAGCAATTGCCGGTGTAGGCAACAGCGCCTCCAGCCTCATACAAGGAATCGCATACTACACTCAAGAGAAGAAACCAGTTGGCCTCGCAAACAAGAAAATCGGACCCTACGGCGTACAAGACATTCAGATCGTCGCCGCCTTTGACGTAGACAAGAGAAAAGTCGGAAGGGACCTCTCTGAAGCCATCTTCCAAGAACCGAACAACACCCGCAAGTTCATCCAGCCATCCCACCTTGGAGTCAAAGTCCAGATGGCACAACCACTCGACGGCATCTCACCAATCGCCGGAGAAAAAATCCTCCTCAGCGACGCTAAACCCTCAAACCCAACCAAAGTCCTGGCGGACGCTAAAGCGGAAGTTCTGGTAAACCTGACACCGACCGGGGCAACGCGAGCTAGCGAAATGTATGCTCGAGCAGCCCTTCAATCGAAGTGCGCGTTCATCAACGCTACACCTGCCAGAATCGCGTCTAACACTCAGTGGCAGTCCAAGTATAGAAGGGCAAAGGTGCCGCTGACGGGCGATGATATAATGGACCAGGTAGGATCCACGATTCTACACCGGAACGTGCTCGCCCTCCTTGTGGATCGTGGCCTACATATCGGCGAGACTTACCAACTTGACATCGGAGGAGGAACAGAATCAGAACTGTCATTGGACAAGAAGAGATATGAGATTAAGAGAAAAATCAAGACTTCGTCAGTAGCAGCCGCTGTCCCATACCAGTTTCCCATAGTCGCAGGATCCTCAGACTTCGTCGACTTCATGGAGAACCGACGAACCAGCTACTTCAACATCAAAGGAGAATACTTCGGAGGAACAGAATTCTCACTAGACATGCGACTGTCGTTGGAGGACGGGCCCGCTTGCGCGGCAGTCGTATCCGACGTTATCAGAATGGTAAAACTATCGTGGGATCACGGAGAGACCGGCCCGCTAAACGCGGTCTCGGCCTATGGATTCAAGGCTCCACCGAAACGGTTGCCAGACCAAACCCTTAAGCAAGAGTTGGCAGCCATGATGAAAGGCACAAAGAATCATTGAGGAACAAGCGGCAAAACGATACGAACTTCCGCGAAGACATTCTACGAGCCTCCAAGAACAATTTCACTCGGGTAATCCTCGCACTTGACCTGCAAGGGTCGCCATCCAGGAAACTACTGCGAACTGGAAAGAATCTCGTGGAGATAACTGCTCCCTACGTATGCGCGGTGAAATTTGGCCGCCCAACGGTTCTGAATCTGGGAACGGAGAGTACACGGTCCCTTGTCAAAGCCTCACACG
>VBBG01000090.1:8009-16276 GCA_005882905.1 Candidatus Bathyarchaeota archaeon
AGGAGGGAAAGGGGGTCATAGTCCTTGTCTACATGAGCAATCCAGGCGCCTCTGACGACTTCGGCCAGCTTGTTCTACGTACTCCACGGGGAAGGCCTAGGCCGCAGTACGAGATCTTCGCCGAAAGGGCAGAGGAATGGGGCGCGGACGGGGCGGTTGTGGGAGCCACGCGACCCGAGATTGTGAGAAAAGTACGCGCTAAACTTAGCGATGGTATCCGAATATACTCTCCGGGAGTCGGAACACAGGGTGGCAAAGTGGTCCAGGCGTCTAGGGCAGGATCAGACTTTTTCATAATTGGAAGGTCAATAAGTCGGGCGTTGGACCCGGAAAGGGTCGCGCAGAGTTTTGCGCGAGAGTCAATTACATTATCCTAGCCTTGGTTCGACTGCCATAGCTCGCGACGCAACATTTCGCGCACAGCTGCACGTATCGCATCGCTCCGATTGTGGTAAATCCCTGCTTTGACCAGCTGATCGACGTCAGCAATGAGCCTTTCAGGAAGCTTCACCGTCACAAGTTTCAAGGAGCCATCCCTGATTGCAAGCCTATTCCGTGGTCTGGACCGGAAGTACGAATAAGGGTTTCCCGAAGCTTCGATAACGTATTTATCCAGATTGAGTAGGGAGACGGCTGACTATCATGGGCGGCGCTAAGAAGAAGAGTATGGCTCAAATGGAGAAGACCCAGGTCGGATCAGACAAGAAGGAAGAGCCCGCACAGCCAAAGAAGGGCAAGACCAAGACCGTTGCAGAGAAGAGACCTCGAGGGCTCCAGGCTCCCGAAATTGGCGATCCAAAGTTTCTGGGAGAGGTCCAGAAGATGGGAGCCATAACACCCTTCAGCCTCGCAAACCAGTTCAACCTAAGACTGAGCGTCGCCAAAGACCTACTGGAAGAACTGGAAAAGAGAAAGCTAATCACCCTCGTCGGTGGGAATGCCAGAATCCGGATTTATCACCCGGCCGCAGCCTAACCCTTCCTGATAGTAACAATAGTTCCCTCCTTAACATTACGAAACAACTCCAGCCCTTGAGTTATTTTCCCGAGCCTGTTAACAGGACTATAGGGCTTGGTGGGGCCATAGAATACACATACAGCGCTACCCATCGGCCAGTACGCTATCCCACCAACTTCAATACTGGTCCGCGGATTCTCGCTCGGAGCCTTTACCGAGATCTGAAAATATACCTCTTCCCCATACCGAACAATCCTACCTCCAATAGGAACTTGCCTCAGAATCGCATCGGCAGTTCGAGGACTGGCAAACCTGTGAAACTCGCCGGTCGCGTCTCCTACTCCCTCGATTGAGAAGACTACCCTCGGCCGCGAGACTTCAGATCCTGGTCTGTCCGACAAGATTACGATTGCTGGTTGCCCAAGATATATAGGTCGCACGGATTTTCCGTGCGACAGACCTCGGGACGCATCAATGAAGAGGATTATAATCATGGGGGCGGCGGGGCGAGACTTTCACAACTTCAATGTCTCTTACAGAGACTCTCCCGATTGCGAGGTCGTGGCATTCACCGCTACGCAGATACCCGGAATCGAAGGTAGAACCTATCCGCCCGAGCTGGCTGGCCCCAGATATCCTGATGGTATTCCGATCTTCTCAGAGGAGGAACTGCCTCGTCTCATAAAAGAGCTAAAGGTAGACACGGTAATACTCTCCTACAGTGACGTCTCCTACAGCGACGTGATGCACAAGTCATCAATCGCAATGGCAGCAGGCGCGGACTTTCAACTTCTTGGTCCTCGATCGACGATGCTCAAATCGAGGTTGCCCGTCGTATCAGTGTGTGCCGTCCGAACGGGAGCAGGCAAGAGCACGGTATCTCGGAGAGTCGCCGCAATTCTGAGAGAACATGGAAGGAGAGTCGGGATTATCCGACACCCTATGCCTTCCGGCGATCTGTCGAGGGAAGCCTCTCAAAGATTCGCAAGCTTCGAGGACTTGGACAAGGCTGACTGTTCGATCGAAGAACGCGAGGAGTACGAGCCTCACATCGCGAAAAGTTTCGTGGTCTTCGCAGGAATCGACTATCAAGAGATCTTGGCTGCAGCCGAGAAAGAGTCTGATGTCATCCTCTGGGATGGGGGAAACAACGACCTACCATTCATCCAGCCGAACGTTCACTTCGTCGTGCTTGACCCACTAAGACCCGGACACGAACTGGACCACTACCCCAGCGAGGTCAACGTACGACTCGCGAATGCGGGAATCATAAACAAGGTGGACACCGCAGAGCGGAAGAACGTGCAACTCGTAGAGGCGAATCTCAAACAACTCGCACCAAGCGCGGTTGTGATACGAGCCGCCTCTCAGATAACCGTCGACAAGCCGGGCTTGGTCAAAGGAAAACGGGTCCTAGTTGTCGAGGACGGTCCAACAGTTACACACGGAGACATGACATACGGGGTGGGGCTTATAGCCGCAAAACGATTCCAAGCCGCAGAAATCGTCGACCCGCGAAGATCCGCGGTCGGAATATACAAGGACACGTTCAAGAAATATTCTCATCTAACCCAAGTACTACCCACCATGGGCTATGGGCACCAACAAATTAGAGACCTTCAGGACACGATATCCAAGGCTGACTGTGATAGCGTGATCATCGGAACGCCAGCCGATATTCGCCGGATCATCAAGTTCTCCAAACCGACAGCCATGGTCAGCTACGAACTGGAGGAACAGACGAAACCGGGAATACAAGAAGTATTACAGACATACAAAATCATCTGACGCACTCCGCTATGCTATGGCCTTGCGTAACATATCGGCAACGAAATCCATCTCTTCCTCGCCAAGCCTGGGGTGTACCGGGAGCGAGAAGACTTGACGGGAGGCTTTCTCAGTCTCAGGAAGCCGCCCTTTCCTGGCAACATTTGAGTCTCGATAGAAAGGAGTAGAGTGGACAGGTGTAGAATAGTAGACCGCCGCCTCGATATTCTTGTTCCAGAGCTTGTCCACTATCTTGTTACGCTTTGCCGCGTTAACGCCTCTCAACCTAACCGTGTATACGTACCACGCGTGCCTTCGTCCGTCAGGCTCCTTCGGAAGGATCAGTTTCCCTGACATCTCAAGTTTCTGTGTCGCTAGTTCAGCGTTCTTCCGCCTCTTCTCGAGGAAGCCCGGAAGCTTCCTGAGCTGCGCCTGGCCAATCGCAGCAGCGATCTCAGACATGTGATAGTTATGACCCAGCCTCACGGTCCAATAGGGACGCTGTTCGCCATGAGACCGGATCATACGTAGAGCCTGAGCATACTCATCATCATCTGTCGTGATCATGCCGCCCTCACCAGTTGTAAGATTCTTCGCTGCATAGAAGCTAAAACAGGTCATGTCCGCAACAGACCCAACCCTCTTCCCGTCATACTGGGCGCCATGAGCTTGAGCCGCGTCCTCAATCACGATCAACCCCTTATTCTTCGCCAAGTCCACGGCGCTCTTGAGATCCGAGGGCAATCCGTAGAGATCAGTAGGAATAATCGCCTTGGTCTTCCGAGTTACGCACTCCTCAACGCTTTCAGGCCTAAGGCAGTAGGTATCCTTGTCAATGTCGGCAAAGACCGGCGTAGCACCGGCAAGAACAACAGAGTTGACCGCGCCCACAAAAGTGAAGGAGGGGAGAATTACCTCGTCGCCAGGTCGGACATCCGCCGCGAGGAGAGCTGCGTGGAGCGCCGCCGTCCCGTTGACCACGGCCACCGCGTGTTTTGCGCCGACGTATTTTGCGAAGCTCCTCTCGAATTCGAGAACTCTGGGTCCCATGCCGCTCTTGTCAGTCAGCACACCACTCCGTAGAACATCTACAGCAGAATCGATTTCTTCTTTCCCAAGAAATGGCTGATTAATTCTGATGAGCTCCCGCAATTCTCCTGAATCTCCCCATCATCTCACTTCTTGAGGATTAGTCTAAAAGAGTTCTCTACCACACAACGGATCATTAACTCGTATAGAGAAATCAAGCGAATCGATCGTATTCGGGAGGAGAGGATTCTTATCCACCAGAGACTTTTGCAAAGACTCCGATGACTCGGCCATTGACACCCTGCAAAAATCACACCTTAGCTAGAACTTAGTCACCCCTCGTCGCATATTCGCGACGGCGTTACTTCGACGGATTTTTGAAGACATCGAGTTGGTCAGATGTCATAGATCATGAGCACTGAGGTAGCTTGAAGCTGCTAAACCCCGTCGTATTCCGTGGGAATAGTTCGGTTCACCTCTCTGATCGTCGACGAGAGAGCCAATCGTCTCTTTTGCATCCGCAAATAGGCTGAAATGGGCTTGGATTGAGCTGATAAGCCTCCCGAGTCCCCCTAGCAGAGATTCCTTTTAGTTTCAAGCCTCTCGCGGTTGAAAAAATTTATATCACGCGCGTTTGGTCTCACCTCAATCGCAAAGAGGAGTAAGAGGCAAATTGTCCGCGGAACTAGCAGGTCAGCAGATAATAATTCTCAGAGAAGGAACCAACAGATCTAGAGGACGAGACGCGCAGAAGGCAAACATCGTCGCGGCAAAAATAATCGCAGAATCAGTCAAGTCATCCCTCGGACCAAAGGGGATGGACAAGATGCTCGTCGACGGGTTCGGCGATGTAACCATCACCAACGACGGCGCGACCATCCTCGATGAGATGGAAGTACAACACCCAGCCGCAAAGATGATGGTGGAAGTCGCAAAAACCCAAGACGATGAAGTAGGCGACGGAACAACAACCTCCGTAGTCGTAGCAGGAGAGCTACTGAAGAAGGCTGAAGATCTCATCGACCAGGGTCTTCACCCAACAGTAATTGTTGACGGATACCGTGCCGCTTCTTCGAAAGCGCTTGAGATTCTAGACCAGATCGCGATCAAGGTCGATCCAACAGACAAGGCGACATTAAGAAAAGTCGCAGAAGTCTCCCTAGCAAGTAAGCTTTTGGCCGAGTACAAGGAAATGTCGGAGCTCGCCGTTAACGCCGTACTGCAAGTTGCAGAGAAGACGCCAGAGGGAGGGTTCCGAGTAGATATCGATGACATCAAGGTAGAGAAGAAGCCGGGAGAGTCGCTCCTCGACACAGTCCTGATCAAGGGCATCGTCCTCGACAAAGAAGTCGTCCATCCGGGAGAAGACCGAGTTTGACGCCAAGATAAGCATCGAGGATCCAGAGCAGATGAAAGCCTTCCTGGACGAGGAAGAGAAGATGCTGAAAGACATGGTCGAAAAAGTCTCAACCGCCGGAGCAAATGTTCTCCTGTGCGAGAAAGGCATTGACGATGTAGCTCAGCACTACCTCGCAAAGAAAGGCGTCTTAGCCGTTAGAAGAGTAAAACAATCCGATATGGAGAAGCTGGTCAAGGCAACAGGAGCAAGAATCGTCAGCAACCTCGACGATCTGAAAGCCGGGGACCTGGGTAAGGCCCAGCTGGTAGAGGAGAGAAAGATCGCTGACGACAAGATGACCTTCGTTGAAGGAGCCAGGAACCCGAAAGCAGTCACGATCCTCGTCAGAGGCGGCAGCGAGAGGCTCGTTGACGAGGCAGAGAGATCTATTCACGACGCACTATGCGTAGTCCGAGACGTCGTCCGGGACCCGCGAGTCGTCGGAGGCGGAGGAGCTCCTGAGGCCGAAATGGCCAAGCAGCTACGGGGGTATGCCCAGAAACAGTCTGGGAAGGAGCAGCTGGCAATACTCGCGTTTGCAGACGCGCTCGAATCCGTCCCGATAGCCCTAGCGGAGAACGCAGGGCTTGACCCGATCGATATCATGGTCCAGCTCCGAGCCGCACACGACAAGGGGCAGACATGGGCCGGGGTCGACGTGTTCGACAGCAAGGTAGCGGACCTGAGAGAGAAGGGAGTGTTGGAGCCGCATGGAGTGAAGATGCAGGTCATAAAATCCGCCGCTGAGGCAGCCGGGATGATCCTGAAGATCGACGACGTGATCGCATCAGCAAAGAGCAAGGACAGCGGACCGCCGAAAGGTCAAGAGGAAGGTGGCGAAGAGGGAAGCAGTGAGTACTAGAGAGCCCGAGAATATCGAGATCGGGCCTCCAAAGCTCACTCGCTTCGAACGAGCAAGGGTCGTAGGCGCTCGAGCGCTCCAAGTCTCGATGGGCGCACCTGTACTATTAGATATCAAAGACCCTAAACTCTCGCCGATCGACATCGCCCTCATGGAGCTCGAAGAGGGCGTTTTACCGATCAGCATAAGACGCGCACTACCGGACGGGACGAGCCAGAACATCCCACTCAAGTGGCTCCTTCAGCCTGAGACAGAGCGGAAGACTAGACTCAAGAAGGAAGACTCGTAAGCAGGGAATACTTCAGCCGTCCGATAGGGTTTCGAACCCGTCGGCAGGGACGAGGCATTTTCATGGCGATCAACAACAGTCCTAATGGCATTAGCCACGCTGTAAACCGTGACCACGACGCTTCTTGCCCACAGACCGTTCCGGATTGTCTTCGACATATTCAGCTTCCAAATGCCTACGACAGTAATTCGTTGAGGGTCAGATTCTTCTGCGGCTAGGAAGGATAATCTTACGGGCGGCCGGTTGATGCCGGCGAGTAGGGGAGTCGGATGCTCATCAGGAAAGCATCAGCGCCATCATGGTAATAGTGAGAGACTGTCCTCACCGTATCGAAGCCCATGTCTTTGTAAAGCTTCACAGCCTCACCGTTCGCCGTTCTGACTTCGAGAAAACACTCTTCAGCCCCATGCAGCTCTAGAGCCTTCGTTGCCGATATGACCAGCTCTCTACCTATACCCTGCCTACGATACTCGGGAAGAACCGCGACGGAGACTATGTGGCCCTTCCTGACCATCCGAAATCTTCGAACATCGGAGAATCCGAACTCGAGCCTGCACATGATGTAGCCAACAACCCTGCTCTCACGCTCAGCGACGATGAAAGCTTCGGGACAGCTCTTGAAAACCTCCATGAAAAAATAGGCACTATAGTTCTCTGGAAGGCAGACCCTGTTAATCTCGACAACAGACGAGAGGTCGTCCGGTCTGAAGGGCCTCAGCAGGTAGGGCGCTTCCAGCAACGATTCTCCATCATAGCTCAAGGATTCTGACGTATAATATCTTGTCGCCGAAAATGAAACTGTGACAACGATGGGACAACACGTTTAAATCGTTACGAGCCTTGCGCCTGAGAAACCCGGCGACTTTTAGGAATGAGCGACGCCTCTTCAACACCGCCGCCGCAACCAACTGCACAAGCAACACCTGTAGTGTATTCCGGACCTCCACTGGACACTACCCGTTCAATCGTCGCCTCGCACTTCCAGGTCAAGGACTCTTTCCTTGACCCCAGTGGAGTGCCAACCTTCCTAGTCTACGCAGACGCGACGAAGGACAAGTTCATGCATCTTGTAGAACAACTAAGACCAGAGGGACTTATCGCGGCGATACGAGGAACTGCGGACACGCTTACGATCAAAGTTTTCCAGAAGCCACAAGTCAAGCAGTCTCGCCGGACGATCAACCTCGGGCTATTCTTAGCGACTGTCGTGAGCGTTACGGTAGCAGGCTACTTCCTCTACCAAATTATCTTGCCAGGTGCCAGTCCCTACCTTGAAGCGGGCGTATTCGCTACCGGACTCTTGGCGATAATTGGTCTTCACGAATTCGGCCACAAGGCCGCTACCGTTGTCCACGGGCTTGACGCTAGCTTTCCATACTTCATCCCGGGTCCCCCGCCCATCGGCACCTTCGGAGCCCTCATCTCACTAAAAGGCCCACCGACCAACCGGGACCAGCTATTCGACCTTGGTTTAAGCGGCCCAGTTGTCGGATTCATAGTTACTATGGTGGTTGGCACAATTAGCATGCTCTTTGGACCGGCTCTTACCCCTGCAAAACTATCGCAACTGACAACCTGGGACTCGACCTGCAGCACCTACCTTCAGGTCACTAGCTGCTTCTCAAACGTGAGCTTTCCCGCCCAGCCCCTCATACTCGTTCTCTTATCAAACCTGACGGGCTACATCAATCCTAACGTAATCTATGACCAGCAACTATTCTTCGCAGCACAGATAGGCGCGCTTCTCACATTCCTCAACATAGTGCCAGCGTGGCAACTCGACGGTGGGCACATATCCCGGGCAGTATTCGGACCCGGCGGACACAGAATAGCCACTGTGATAGGTCTCGGGTTGCTCCTGATCTCAGGTTTCTGGGCCTTCGCCATTCTTGTCCTGGTGATGATGAGTTTCACTCGCAGAGGATTCGCGGGAGTAGAGCCACTCGATGATGTCAGCCCAGTGA
>VBBG01000060.1:0-1312 GCA_005882905.1 Candidatus Bathyarchaeota archaeon
ACTCCCCGTTCGATTCTTCCTTTGTCGTGGCCGTTCTAGTGGCAGCTACTCTGTGGGTTTTGGCCGCGACTCTCGTTCGACTGCCTGTCTCTACTACTCACGCAATTCTCGGCGCGATCATGTTGCAGGGAATCTTTCTGTTCGGGCTGTCCAGTCTTGCATGGGACTTTTTGGTGATACGGATCCTGCTGCCGCTGGCTGGCGGTCCATTGGCTGCGCTGATTGGGATCTACCTGTTTGAACGTCTGACAAAACGTCCACAGGTACCTGGGAAGGAGAAACCGAAGTGGGTAGAACTCGCTCACTGGGGGTCCGCTGCGGCGACCGCGTACGCGAGGGGTGCGAATGATGCGCCGAAGATGGCGGTCCTGGGAGGCTTCTTTCTAGTCGCGAACTCTGTCGAGAGTGTTTGGGTTCCATACTCGATAGTGGCGGTAGCTGTTCTTGTTGGTTCGCTGGTGCTAGGGCGTCGCGTTGCTCAAACTCTCATAGGGCGAGCTTTTCCCCTCGACTATGGTCAGAGGCTGAGGGCTGGGATTGCCACGGCAGCCTTGGTGTCTGCTGGAGCCTATTTCGGTGCGCCGTTGTCCACGACCCACGTCCACGCTGGCGCGACGGCGGGGGCCAGTGGCCTCAAGGAATCGATCCGCTGGGCCTTGCGTGGTATGGTTCTTCCTTGGCTTGTGACTCTACCGGCAGCCGGGCTTCTAGCGATCGGAGTCGCTGTTATTGGACCGAGGCTCCTCGCTTTATTGTGAGATAGAGAAGTGTCGAGCCTACTGCTACAAAGGAGTAGAGCACGAGCCAAACAGCAGTCACCGTCCAGCTGGGGCTTTCGGCTACAATAATGTTCCAGCTGATGCCGACCGCGATTAGAGCAAGCGAGGGGAAGATCGCGTCCAGGGGAAGCAACACGATGATTCTTGCAGGGTCTTTCTGGAGAAACGCCCAGCCTGTCGCCAGGCATGTCGCGAGGAATAGGGCGCCGAAGGTCTGTAGTGTTGGAGTAGCAACTTTCCATGGCCAGAACTGTTCTTGCGCCAAGCTGGGCAATAGGAGCATCATGATTCCAAAGATTCCCACGACGCTCGTCTGGACTCCGAAGAAGACTTTCGCAAGTCGCGGAGCAAGTGTCCTTCCGATGACTTCGGTCTCTTTTCGATGCCACCTGTAGTTCACGAGAATGATCAGGCAACCAGCACTGGCCGCTAGGAAATAGCCTGTCCACGCCCAGATTGTGGCGTTGCTGCTCACCATGGCGCCTCTGACAATCGAGACTATTCCGGTCAGGCCGAAGAATGAGCCGCCGACT
>VBBG01000060.1:1359-2229 GCA_005882905.1 Candidatus Bathyarchaeota archaeon
CTTGTTGGCAGTTCCTTCACCGGCCACGGCCAGTATGAGATTACGGTGCCTGGGAAGATGTAGAAGATGAGACCGAGCGCTAAGTTGATTCCAGAGAGGGTGAGGAGAAAGATTCTGGAGTATTGCCCTAGAGATTGGAGCACGGTCATCGATGGAGCGTAACGATTATCCGTTCTCTTTAGATTGTTTGGTTGCAGTTAATGCGGGGACGTTCGTGATGGGGGGATGGACCCCCGACTGGTTAGGGGTTTGCAGGAGGGTTGGGCGATTCCTACCCTTGCACTACAAGGTTTCCTGACATTGACGGGCTGTGGAATCTGCAGTAGTAGTGGAATATTCCTGCTTGGGTCGCGGTGATGGTAATGTTTGCGCTACTTATCAGGTTGCTAGTCATCGCGGGCAGAACCACGTCGCTGGTGTAGGGTGAGCCCATGGTGAAGGTGTGTGCTTCGTCTGTCGGGTTGTAGAAGTGGATCATGAGCGTGTCGCCTTTGTTGACTGTGATCACGTTGGCTGAAAAGTCGTAGTCGGCTTTTAGTCCCGTGGCTAGGCTGGAGTTGAATGATTGGTCTACTGCGAAGAGGTAGAAGTCTCGTGTCTGCGCTGCTGGAGGAGGCCGATAGGCGTAGCTCACGCCAAGTCCGATGATTCCTGCGACTAGTGCTGAGAGAAGGACTGCGGTTGCTATGATGTTACGGGGGTTCCAGGTGACCATGGCCCGGTGTTGGGCGTGCCACGTTAAAAGCTTTTACATGTATAGAATGTTTGACCGTTGTAGTTTCATACTAAGCGAACCGCGTAGTTCTGACATCAATAGAAGCTTATATTCAGGTGCGCTCTTCGATAGATTAGTCATGGAGCTCGGCGATC
>VBBG01000161.1 GCA_005882905.1 Candidatus Bathyarchaeota archaeon
AGCCGAATCTGCCACCGCCAGTCTTTGATGCTGCAAAGGACCTACGCGGGACATTGGAGGCGGTAGTCTTCGACGAGGGCGGCAAGGAACTGTCAAAGATGCCCGTTAGCGAGCTTGCGGAGAAGATACCGACCCTAGACCATGCGCAAGTGGTTCTCTTCGACGGGGTTGTGACTCAGAGGCTTCTAGACACTGCGGCGAGCAAGGGCATCAAATACGTGATAGGCGACAGAGTCTCTGACGGGGCCAAACGGCCGGCGAATGTCAGCGTCATGACTCTCAACGACCTATCCTCGTTCGCTCCTGCCTGAGAGACGAGCCTGCGAACCCGGCTCGGCGATAAGCTGGTTCTCGGTCAAGCCCAAGACCTCTAGAATCCGCGCCGCTGCTGGAATGATCTGGTTGTTGACATAATAGTCGTAGTCGATATCGTCAGTAGATACTCTGTAGTGGGGCTCGGCCCTTTGGTAGAGTTTTCCAGTCTTTTTTGTAATGACGAATCCGACTTTGTCGCCCGCAGTGACTGACCAGCCCTCCTTCGCCATCTTCTTCGCCGCCTCTACGTGGGGAGCGTTGACCTCGTACGCAGCCACCGGCTTTGTAAGCGTCTTCCAGATCACATACGCCGACAATGGTAGCATCCTGGACCTGAGATCCGCGGCCAAGCCTTTGACGTAGGTTGCCGCTCTATCGGGCTTCGCATCCTCCAGTACCATTCTGAGAACGGTATTCTGAACGTCCCTCGCTAGGTTGGACCAGTCTCCACGGACAGCCTCGAGGCCTACAACGTCGATCTGGCCGTCAGTTTTCAGGCCAGCGTACTTCTTCTTGGCCTCCGTGAATAGTATTCTCTTGTACACTTCGGTTAGGTTGATCTCGAGCCCGAGCTGCCGGTCTATTTCGCCCTGAAACTTTTGGACAAGCTTTTCATCATGATTCACGAAGAGACTGTCAGTATCTCCATAGAAGACGGTGAGCCCGAGGCTCTTCGCGATTGATATCGCCCGGTTGATCGTCTCTCGTCCCAGCGCCGCGGCTGATTCTGCAACCTCCTTCGAATACCAACGCGCACCGGCCCAGCCAGCGTAGCCATAGACCGCGTTCGTCATGACCTTGACCGCCTTCTCACGGGCCTTCAGCAGGGTATATCGCGGGTCGCTCGGGGCAGTGCGTTTCAGCTCTGCCTTGGTCGTCTTCCGGGCTTCGATGAGCTTTGTCAGAACTATTCTGTAGAACCCCGAGGGATGATTCCTGAAACGGTGCCTGACCTCAGGGACTTCGAAAATGTCGTCTGTCTCCCTCCCAGTGATGAGAGTGTCGGGTGAGATGTTGTACTTGATCATCAAACTGGGGTACATGGAGGAGAAGTCGAGACTCGCCACATTGTCATGGAGCCCTATCTTCGGCTCGATGACAATCGCTCCCTTGTAGGGGATTATGGGTTGTTCCATTCTGGAGGGTATGAGCTGGCCGAGGTTGTGGGTCTCCATCATCAAATAATTGTCCACGCGGAATCCAACAGCCGCGGCTATCACCTGGTCAGGCGGCAACCCTGAAAGCGCTGACATCTGGATAACATAGTCGATCGCTTCCTGACCTATCTTGAGGATGGCCTTGGTCTGCTCTTCCACGTGT
>VBBG01000091.1 GCA_005882905.1 Candidatus Bathyarchaeota archaeon
CTCCGTCAACCTCATCGTTGCAGACTTTCGCATCTCAGCCAGTCCCTCATCGATAACCGTCGCACCCGGATCATCAGCCACATCCAGCATCTCCTAGCAAGCATCGGAGGCTTCACCGGAACAGTTAGTCTATCCTCTACGGTCTCGCCCGCCGGTCCAACCGCGTCTTTGAACCCTACCTCCACCTCACTATCATCCGGCGGAACTGCCACCTCAACTCTTACAGTCCAGACCCAGTCTTCGACCCCTACAGGAACCTATACTGTTACGGTAACCGGTTCCAGCGGCTCCCTCTCCCATTCTACAACAGTGTCTGTCTCAGTAGCAGTGAATCCTGACTTTTCCATCTCAGCGGACCCATCATCCTTCACTCTCTCACGATCCTCCACGGACAACTCAACAATCACAATTACTAGCCTCAATGGATTCAGCGGAACGATAAGCCTCTCGACATCAATCTCGCCCTCGGGTCCGAGGACTACTCTTAGCAGCTCTACGCTCACCCTAACCTCTGGAGGCTCGGCCACATCTATCCTCGGCATCAGGACACTCAAGAAGACTCATTTCGGAACCTACACTATCACCGTAACAGCCACGAGCGGCTCCATATCCCATTCCACGACAATCACTCTGACAGTCACAGCCTAGCCTGCCCCGAGTTCAAGAGACACGCGAACCGACCGACAGGTAACAATCAGAACTTATCGAGCCTCTCCGAGTTCCTCAATCCTCGAGCATATAGACAAGTCTTGAACAGAACTCCGAGCACACGCATAGGCGTCAAGCGGATAGTAATAGAGGTCAACCGGGACTTGACAGTGGAGCAGCTGGAAATCCTCGATAACGCCCTCAAACAGGTTGGACTCGTACAGACAACCAAGGTCACGTTCCACAGGGGCACCGTTCACAAGCCGAGACAGGTTAGACCACAGCATCCAACCTTCCATTTCGGTGCTCAATCCAGCTCGGCCTCGAGCCGGTGAAAGAATTCTGCAGAATCCGGCCATACCAGTCGACTAAGACCCGGGCCTCTCCAGATTTTTCCTTTTCAAGAGGAGATATCTCGTGACCGAGACTATCACTCCGACTTGAAGCATCGAACCTGCGACGAAAGTCAGAGAAGCGACGCTGACTCCGAATGAGTAGTGCTCCTGCTGAGGGAGCGAAACAGCGAGAGTCAGAACCGCAAGAACTAGGGACATGGAGTAGGCTGCATCTTTGTGCAGCGCGACCCCCAGTCCAATGATCAAATAGGCTATCCATCCCGCTAGGACCGAGTAGAAGAGCAAGGTTGGGACAAGTGAGTAGAGCTGTGCCACGAGGGCGACGCCAACCATGATTGAAGCGTAGATCAGCCAGTTGGCCATTGTCCTTGGATGCCTGAGCCGAGCATCGACAGGTTCCAACAAGTAGCGCCTGAGGGTGGAGAGAGATCTAGTTTTCTTACTGTCTTACCGCTCTGGGACCTGAATGACCTGCTGCTCAGTCTCTCCTACACGGCGGAGAAAGTCCTCGTTGATCTTGAGCCTCTCCATCCCCGCTTCAATTCCCATCCCAGCCTCTGGTATCTTGTTTGTCGCAAAGAATCGCTTCAACTCCTCAGCCCGGCCTATTCCAAAGAGTGGAATGGTTGCGGTTAGAAGACGCGAAAGAGTTCCGACTCCCTCGTATATCTTCCTCAACCAGTCAATGTTCTTCGAGACCCAGCTCCACGTCGCATCTCTCGCATCCGGATTTCTCGAAGCACCCAGGAGAAGACTCTGCACATGCTGCTTCCTAATCTCCTCGGAACCGGCCAGGCCGAGTGCCCGCGAAACCAGTGAAGAGTCTTTGTAGCTGACTAGACCGCCGAGGAATCTAGTCTTCTCCTCCTCAGATGATCTGCTCTTGTAGTTCTTGATGACTGTGTCAAAGTCTCCCTTGGAGCGGGCATAGGCCGCGACGATCGCTGCTTTCATGTCCGGCTCGGCCTTCTCGTAGTCCTTGAACTTGGTCGCTGTCTCCCTCGCGTAATCCTCATCGACCAGCGCGAGCCTTCCTGACATCACTCCCCGCAGAAGGACGCTATTCTCGTCGGTCTTGCTGGCCAAGATTTTCAACTGCGCTCTGTGGAACTTCTTGGAAGCCTCTGCAATGGCCTTTGGCGCAAGAGCGTAGAGTGAGGCTAGCTGGTCTGAGACTTCGTAGGCGGGAAGATACTCTTGCTCGTTCGTGTACCGATCAACTAGCGCTAGATACTCGTCGAAGCGTGTCCTTCCCTGGAAGACAAACGCATAGCTGTCCGAGATGATCCCGTAACGGTCCAAGGGGGACAATTCCGCCTTCCAGACCTTGTCGTATATCCCATCATAGTGGACCCTGTAGAAGCCGGTCTGATCAACATTCAGCTTGACAGACTCGACCTTGCCCGGAACATCGACAAGCTCCTCCTCCTTGTCCATGAGCAGCCTCTTGGTAGCCCCGTTCAATCTCATCGTAATCGGAACCGGCCAAGTCGTCTTCTCCGCCCTACCCGAGAAGAGGAACCGTTCCTGCCTAACCGCTATCTTCCCGCTCTTGAGACTCACGCTGAGCACTGGATAGCCTGGTTTCTTGATCCATTCGCTCATTACTCTCTTCACCTGGGCCTTCGAAGCCTCCTCGATCTGGGTCCAGAGGTCGATGCCAGCAGCGTTCGAGTACTTGTACTTCTGAAGATACGACCGAACCCCCTTCATGAAATTCTCCTCGCCAGTATACGCCTCAAGCATCCGGATCACACTCGCCCCCTTCCCATAGCTAATGTCGTCGAACACCTCCTCAATCTCTGACGGCGAGTTGACCTTCACCTCAATCGGATGAGTATTCAACAGCGAATCACGGCTCAACGCACCCGCAGTATCCAGTCTGACAAATTCTTCCCAAGTCCTCCACTTGGGAAACATCGCATCCTCAGCCTTCGCCGCCATGAAGGTTGCGAAGCTCTCGTTGAGCCAGAGATCATCCCACCACTTCATAGTCACCAAGTTCCCGAACCACTGATGACTCACCTCGTGAGCGATGACCTCGGACACCAGCTTCTTGATCCTAACACTACTGTCCTTGTCGATAAGCAGGGCGATCTCCCTGAACGTGATTGCTCCCCAGTTCTCCATCGCGCCAGCCGCAAACTCTGGCACCGCGACCAGGTGAAGTTTCGGAAGGGCATATTTTATCCCGAAATATTTCTCGAAGAACTGGACCGATTGTTTCGCCACATCAAGCGGGAATTTCGCGCCGGACGATTTCCCAGGGACCGTCGCAACCGCGTACTCGACACCGTCGTGTTTCTCTTTCACCTCCACAAACTTGCCCACTCCAAGGTATAGGAGGTAAGTGGACATGCGAGGGGTCTTCTGAAACTCTACAACCTTCTTGGTCCCTTCAATCTTCGAAGAAACCGAAGGCGTGTTCGAGATTACATCAAGATCCTTGTCGGTTTTGACTGTGAGCTTGAATTCTGCCTTGTGCGCCGGGTGGTCGATAGAGGGTAGCATCCTCCTCGCGGAAGCCGCTTCAAACTGGGTCGATGCGATGTATCCACCATCATAGGCTGCCTTGTAGAAGCCCACGAGCTTCTCCGAAATCGTTCCTCGATAATCTATGTCGAGGGTTCCCGAGAACTTCCCAGTCTTTACGCTGAGATCCTCTCCGCTCATCTGGTACTTCACAGGGCTCCCATTGGCCTTGACCTGGCTGACCTCCAGATCGACGGCATCAAGCTTCACATCAGCTTCGGATTCGAGCCTGATCTTCACCTTACCGTCAAAACGGAGCTTCGAGAGGTCAACGTCGAGGAAGATATCGTAAGATTCTACTTTCAAAGTGCGCTGACTTTCTAGCACCCGTGTAAAAGAGTTACTTCCTATAGACATTGTCAACCCATCGCGGGTGGGTAATGCGATTAGCTGTCTCAGACCAAACTAGAGATTAGTCCGCGGCTCGGGAGACCCGTCCGTTCCACGGCCAGAGGCAACATTTCTTTTGGAGACGATGCGCTCGGTCTTCTCGATCACCTTCTTGACTATGGCGAGATAGTTTAGAGCTTCATGAATTCCGGTTGCTACGAATCCGACACTTTGAGCGACCTCTTTATTCGAGAGTTTCTTTGACGTACGGCTGAGATCTTTCTCCATGCCATCCAAGTACCGCTTGAACTCCTTGATAGCCAGCAGAGTCTCTTCCGTCTTCTCAAGCGGGGTCTGTTCTGGCTTCTTCCCCAATCTGTTTCCCTTTCTGAGTCTTGACGCTTTTCATGAATAGCTCGACGAACCGGTCGACTCCTCCCTTGTCCGGAGACGCTTGGGTCTCCTTCTTAGGGAGCTTTGGGTTGGCTTTGGAATCTCTTGACAAGGCCGAACATTCCGAGGAACAGTGCGATGGAAGCTGCAACGTTGATCGCGGAGCTGAGGATTGTCGTTGTCACTCCCACAGACTCTATCAGAGAGGATACTCGATCGGCTGGGAGCGAGAGCGTGAGGATGAGGGACACCACGTTTCTAACGGTTAGGAGAGCAAAGGCGAGAATGATGAGGGTCCAGGCGCGGAAAGACCCGGTCATTTTTGTTACCCGGTACGCATAGTAGAAGACGGCGGCCTGTAGTATCAGCTGGAAGATTGCGATGAAGTAGAGGGTTGGAACTACGATAGGGTCGAGCATCTTCTCATTGCCTCACTTGCGTTTCTCCGAGGCTCCGCGGAACAGTTCCGTGAACTTCTCTGACGCAACCCTTCTCGGCGAGCCTGTCATCACGCCTTCGTAGTTTGAGAAGGCCGATTCTATCTTGATGCCTGCGGGGGTTATCTCGAACTGTCTGAGCTGCTTGTCATGGTCGCTCCCTCGCATTTTCAATATCACCAAGGCTTTCCGCACTGCGGACTCGATCTCGACGGGTTTGAGCGCGACTATACAGTCAACGAGGAAGCTGAGTCCGACCTCAGTTACACTGAACGAGTTTCCACTCATCTGGCCAGCTTCCCAGATCAGGAGAGAGCTCATCCCCTTCGTCTTCAGGAAGCTGACAAGCCGGTAGGCTTCCTTCCTCAGGTCTCCTTTCGCCACGAACATTTCCAGATGACTCAGCGAGTCAATCGCTATCCGTCTGGGGTGGAGCTCTTTTATCACCTCGTCCAGCAGGTTCTCGCCCTGCGATTCCAAGAGAAGATCTGGGGAGGTGCAGATTAGCCGGAACTTGTTCTCTTCCTCCATCTTTCGGAGGTCCCATCCGAAGTTCTTCGCATCTCTGTAGATCTGGTCCGGCATCTGTTCGAAGGTCAAGTAGATTCCGGGTTCGCCGAACTTGACGATCCCGTTGACCAGGTATTGGAGTGCGAGGGTGGTCTTACCCGAGCCCGCGCTACCGGCCACGAGAACCGCGTCTCCTTCCATGAAGCCCCCTCGGAGCATATCATCAAGCTCCGCTATTCCGGTCTGGACCCGTGCGCCTTGTCCCTGTCCTGCTCTACGGACGAATTGCTGTTCGAACTCAGGTCCTCGTGTCCTAGAAGCGGGTGATGTCAACTTCGCTCGCTCCTGTTGACGCTCTTGATATGGTCCGCAACGGCTTCGAGAACTTCTCTATCCCTAGCGCGGTCGAGGAGTATGACCTCCGAACTGCCGATCTTCTTCATCTTCAGGACACCGAGCTTCACCAGGTCCCGAACGTCATTCTCGATTGAGAACCCTGTTCTTCCTATTCGACGAGCGACGCCGTCGATGGTATCTACCAGCCCCGAATTTCTATGGAACAGGACCAGAAGATCTCCTCTCACTTCCGACGATAATAGTGTGGCGATTATCTGCTGAGCTTCACTCATTTCCGCCTGCTCTCCACTAGGTGGACGTTTCTTGCCACTTCCAGGGCTTTAGTGTAATCGAAACTGAGGTTTGAATCGAAGGGTATCCGGAGTTTCTGGTAGAGCCCTTTCACGATGATCCTTTCTAGCACTGAGGACGCGTTCCCGAACGTGGAGTTGAGTTGTCTCTCCAGCTCTCTCGGATTTTCCGGGTCGTCCAGCAGTCCCTTTGAGACTAGGAGCGCGAGGACGTTCTTGCCTAGGCTGTCTTCAATCGACTCTCGGATGCTGTCCGTCAGTAGGAAAGCGAACGCCTTCTCGTCAGCGAGCTTCGCGCTTTCTCTAATGAGGCTTTGAGGTCGCATTTCGTAAGTGGGGGACCGCGCAATGCTCGGGGAGCTCGTCTCAACCACCAGAGAGACCCTTATGGCCATCCGACGTGCGTGCCTCCGGATTAGCTGACTGTAACTTGAGGGCCGGGAGCATTGTCTCATTTCTTGTAGGCTGTGCGAGCCCTGATGCCTAGTTATTAACCAGGGGAGACTCGGGCTCGTAGTGGTTCCCGTTTTCGGCAGGACATTGTTACACCATGCCTAATCGGGCGAGGAAATGCAAGTCTTTCCCAATGGGGACTTTTCAGTGCGCACGTCGTTAGTAGAGACGTTTCAGTCCACGATGAGCGAGTGCTTCATCAGGACCGTCCGAGACATGCTGGGCTCTGCTGTCACCAGCGAGGTACGCCGGCTACTGGAAAGGAACGGGATCCCACCCCGTGACATTGCGTCAAGATTCGACGAAGTCGTGGAGATCCTCACGCACAGCTTTGGGAGCTCAGCGAGAGTTCTAGTCTACAAGACAGTAGCATCACTATACGAGGAGTATTCTCTCAGACCTAGCTTCGGCTTCTACGATTCTCTGAAAGACCGAGTCGCTCTGTTAAGGGAAAAGGTGATCAGTGATCTTTTGAAGCCGAGACATTCTCTCAGTGTCGACGACTCGATCTACATTGCGACACGATGACCAACCCTCTCCCAAGGACTAGGACTTAGTGACGATATCCAACGATAGAGCATTGACGCGGCACCTAATTGGATGTATCCTTGGAGTCTGCTGTCTGGACCAGATAGGAGATAGGGTTGACAGTCTTCTGTTCGTGTCTTCGGCCGAACGCCCGCGGTGGAACAAGAATCTGCAACAGGTTTCTTAACGACTGTCTTGAATCCTCATCGCTTTCGACGGAGGCTGGGTCATTCTCGACCGCGCGATCGGCTGTCGGCTCTGGCTTAGCGGGGCCATGCTTGTGACTGGGGCTTCCCAGGAGATGTTCAATCATCAAACTTTTCGGAGCTTGCAGCCCGCATGCCGGACAGGAGTATACAGCTGTTTGAGAGACCGTGGCTACACTCGAATTGTCAGTGACCGTCTCAATCGGTTCCGGTTCTGTCCTCAAGCGTGGTCCGTGCCTCGTTCTGGATCTGACTCTTCGGGTTTTGTTCTGCTTCCTGCTGACTCTGGGCCTGCTAGCTAGACGCCTTCTAGAACTGACTGTCTTATGCGGGGCAGTCTTCTTTCCACTACGCCTCACGGGAAGTAGTCCCGAGATGGCTCCGGCGACTCCTTGCAGGAATCCGAAAATCAGCGCCTTCGTTCCACTAGCCCCCATGACTACTATGAATGATAAGGGGCATGGTCTGGTGATTCCCGCTTGCTACCAGTGCCCGTAGATAACGGTAACAGTCTCTCCGACCATGGAGAAAGTTCGGAAAGACCCTTCTCGAAGGTCACCGGTTTCGACGAGCCTTCAGCTCGGCTGTTGCAACTCCAGGACTTCCGCGTGGAATCCTTGTCGTTCTGAACTCATTTGCGGAAGTCTTTGCAGTCGCACTCGTAGCCAAAGCTGGAGTATCCGCAGTTGGGATTGTGCAGTGTCCTGTTGTGCCCGCAGTTGGTGCAGTATTCTTGGCCTCCCACTTGGCTCGCAACCGCCTGGTCCGTCGGGCAGACCTTGTGAGCCATATGGTCCACAAACTTGTTCCGTCCAACCTTTGTCCTGATGACGATGACTTCATCCTGTGGAATCCTAATGGGTTTGTGACACTTTGGACAAAGGTTCATGCTCAATGAGATACAGCCTTGCG
>VBBG01000092.1 GCA_005882905.1 Candidatus Bathyarchaeota archaeon
GTTTGGTTCTCCTCGGCCTCGTTTCAATAGGTGTCCTCGGAGGCAACGTTTGGAGCCTAGAGGCGGATCCTGTGATCTCTTTGACCATCTCAGCAAGCTGTCGAACGGTCGTTTCTTGACCGGTCCCAACGTTGAACGTCTCGCCTACGGCTTTCTGACTGCTCACTGCCAAAGCCACGGCTTCGCAGTAGTTGCTGACATGGTAGAAGTTGTCAGCGTCTCTGCCACCATTGTATAACGGGATTGGTTCGTTGGCGAGACAGGCTTTGATGAATCGTGGAACAACCCTGGTCGGCTGGTCATTGGGCCCGAATAGGTTCCAGCTTCGGAGAATGACGGTAGGCAGGCTCTTGTGCTGGTGGAAGCTCTTGACGAAATGTTCTGAGACGACCTTCGAGTAGTCGTAGGGTGATCTCGGATCGTACGGGTCATCTTCCTTGACCGGAAGTCTTCTGGGCGGACCGTAGACGTTGTTGGAAGAGGCGTAGACGAAGCGTTGGACTTTCTTCTCTGCGGCCATGTTGAGGAGGTTCAGGGTGGCGAAGCAGTTTACTCTGTAGCAGGTGTACGGGTCAGCGAGAGACTTGGGAATATTGACTATTCCGGCCAGATGGATCATGGCTGAGAAGTCTCTTGCTCCTAGAGACTGGTTGACAAAGTCTGGGTCTGTGAGATCGCCGTTGATGTCCGATTTGTCAATGTCGGTTCGTAATATCTCAAGGTCTTTGGCCTGAAGATATGGTACTAGGTTGCTCCCGACAAAACCGTTTGCGCCAGTGACGAGGATTCGCAAAGTAACTCTTGAACTCGCGCGAAAGATTGGCCGAGTATTAGAATCATGACCCGCTTAGCCGATTCACACACTGGCTAAGACACACACTCATTCATGTGACGAAGCATGGCGAAGGTAATGGAATTCGTGTGTGTACGCTAGGCTTATCTTCTGGCAATGCCCGTATCCGAGCAGGCATGAGTGAACTTGAACTCCTTCCCAGGAACATGGTTGAATGCGCCTGGTGTAAGGACCCGAAGCCGGTAACTGAGACTACATGGTTCATGCCTGAACCTGGAGAAAAATCGGTGCGACTCTGCGGCTTCTGCTACGAGGAAGCTCGTAAGCAGGTGCGCCTGGTACGGTACGTGAGACGCCGGGGAGAGTTCCCGGTCGAAGCCGCATCCTGAAACACACCCGTCCGATACGATACAACTAGCGTCTAGAATGCGAAAACAGGTAGGATACCGTCTGAAATTGTAACACCGCATCTTCGAGGGCAACGTTCACTCCGGGACGTGCAGTCTGATAGCAAAGTATAATGCCTCGGGCTGAACCGCTCGCTCAACCCAGAGCAGTATGACTTCCAACATCGTGGTTCTGGGTTGCGGGCTCGGCGGACTCAAGGTTTCCAGCCTAGTCTCGAAACAACTGGGCCGTTCCGGAACCGTCACGATAGTTGAGCCACGAGCAAAGATCCCGCTTCCTTCATCACTTCCCTGGCTTGCCTTCGGCTGGCGTGAGCCGAACAGGATTCAGAAGGATCTGAAAAGCCTCGCAAAAAGAAAGAACGTTCGGATGGTTGCCGAGAAGGTTGAAAAAATCAATGTCACAGGACGCACCATAGATACTCAGTCACACGAGATCGTGTACGACAAGCTTGTCATTTCCCTAGGCGCCGATCTGGCCTTCGACGAGATACCTGGGCTGGACACGTACAGCCACACAATGTACTCGCTTGAGGGGGCTTTGAAGCTCCGGGACGCGATCAAGAACTTTCAAGGAGGCACGGTCGTCGTCGGAGTCTGTCGAACCCCATACAAGTGTCCTGCGGCACCCTACGAGCTATCGCTTCTAATGGAGGAAACCATGCGACGAGCCAGAAAGAGGGTTGACATTCAACTCTTCACACCTGAGCCACACCCGGTCCCTGCGGCGGGAAGCGTCATTGCAAAACAGGTCGAGAGACTTGTCACCAGTCGCGGGATCAAGTACCTTCCGAAGACGAAGCTGGTAAAGGTCGAGCGCGATAGGGTAGCGTTCGACGACGGTTCCGCACTCAAGTACGATCTTTTCGTCGCAATCCCACCACACCGCCCACCCAGAGTGGTGGTGGAGGCTGGTCTAACTGGAGACTCGGGCTGGGTACCGGTCAATCCTCAGAACCTTGCGACTCGGTTCGATGATGTATACGCGATCGGCGATGTCACGTCGATCGAGACGCCCCACGGTCACGCTCCATTCCTTCCCAAGGCCGGCGTCTTTGCTCAAGGCCAGGCAGGGGTCGTGGCCAATAATATTGCCGTATCGCTTACGGGCAAGGGAGAGATGAGGCAATGGGACGGGATGGGCTCGTGCCACTTGCAAGTGTCCAAGTCGGAGAGCGCATTCCTCCGAGGGAGCTTCCTATCGAATCCTCCCAGGCTAGAGTTTCACCCTCCAAGCCGGAAGTGGTACCTGGACAAGGTGAGACGCGAAAGAGACTGGCTGAGCTGACCGCAGGTCTGGATGATTCATCGGAATCTTGCCAGTCTAGCTGCCGCCTTCCGGATCGTTTCGGGTTTCTTCGAAAAGGAGAAGCGTAGGTTCAGCCTTCCCTTGGATGGGCGATGGTAGAAGCTGGACCCGGGAACAGCGCCAACCCCGACACGGGATATTAGATGCTTGGCGAGTTGTCTGTCGTCTCTGAAGCCGGTATGTCCGATATCAGTCCATATGTAGTACGCGCCCTCGGGACTGGTGCATGTGAATGAAGCCTCCTCCAACGCTTGCAGCAGTAGGCTCCTGCTTGTGCTGTAGAGTCGTCGGAGATTCTCGTAATACGACGTGGGTAGCTTCAGAGCTGTTATGCATGCCTCCTGTAACGGTGCGGGAGCGCATACGGTTAGAAAATCGTGGACCTTTCTGACCGCAGCAGTCAGTTTCCTCGGAGCTATGATATAGCCGACCCGCCAGCCAGTCGCGCTGTAGGTTTTCGAGAACCCTGAAATGGTGATGGTACGGTTGGTCATTCCGTCGAGGCTGGCTATGCTGACATGCCTTCGACCGTCGTAGGTAATGTGCTCATAGATTTCGTCCGTGATCGCGAACGCATCATAGTCCTGACAGAAATCTCGTATTAGCTCTAGCTCACTCTTCGAGAAGACTCGGCCAGTGGGATTGTGAGGAGTGTTGATAATGATCGCCTTGGTCTTTCTGGAGAATGCTTCCTTGAGTTTTTCCTCGTCTATTTTGAATGAAGGTTCGTCTAGTTCGACGTATCGACATTTTGCGCCGGAGAGGATCGAGTCCGGACCATAGTTCTCGTAGAACGGTTCGGGAATCACAACCTCGTCGCCGCGATTCAGTAGAGCGAGGAGGGCGGCTATCATGCCTTCAGTTGTGCCGCATGTGACCGTGATGTTGTCTTCTGCGTTGCACGGGATATGGTTGTATGTTCGCATCTTCTGGGCGATGGCTTGTCTAAGGCGAATTGATCCGTGAGTTGTGGAGTATTGGTTGTAGCCTTGTCTGATGGCCTCGGCCGCGGCTATTCTCATCGCAACAGGAGGGTCGAAGTCGGGGAATCCCTGCGCCAGATTTATCGCCCCGTATGCTTGGCATAGTCGCGTCATCTGACGGATTACTGATTCTGTGAATGTCGCGACTCGCCGAGAGGCTTCCTTACTCATGCCCAATGAAGAAGTTCGACGGCTAGTAAGGCTTCTTCTGGTTCGTCCGAGAAAAGGTGGGTGGGGTCTAAATAAAACCGGTCACGCGAGATGGAGACCAGCCATGGCCTACTGTTCCGTCTTCCTGTATCGCGTGCCAAGACGGAAGGCAGAGGCTTTCATCCACGCCCTCAGACCCATAATGAAGCTGTTCGAGGATGCTGGATGCCTATCGGACGAGCTCCTGCGTCCAAAGGACGTGTCGGCAAAGTTTGGAGGAGTAAGTCTTCCAACGGCGATAGACTTGGCCGCTGATGAGGAGCTCTGGATTGAGATTGCCAAGTTCAAAGATGCCTCTCACATGAAGGAGGTTCACTCGCTGGTCGCGAAGAATCCTGACCTCGAACGGCTCCACTCCAGATTCGATCTCCTCATATCCGGAAAACATGTGTATCATGCCGAGTTCGAGTCTTTACAAGCACGCGCATAAGGTCCAAGCGAAGAGATGTTGATGCGAAACGAGTCGCGTATTTCTCGTCGGTTCGCGGCGTTAGTAACACTATTCTGAAAGTTCAGGCTACCGTGTTGCAGAGTGACGTATTTGCCAAGGACACGGAAGGCAGCCAGTTCATCTAGAAAGACAGCCGGAAGAGGTTCTTCCAAGAACACTAAGACTCGGAGAGCCAAGAGTCACGCTAAGAGGTCTACGGCGACTAGACGAGTAACCACACGGAAAGCCTCTGGTCACAGGACGGCGAATGGTGTGACTTATGTTTTCGAGTGTACAAGACAGGGTTGTGGATATCGAATCGTACGCGAAGAAAATGCAGAGGTGGGGCAGCTGCGGTCTGACCTCAAATGTCCAAAATGCCACAACAACGAATTCAAGTGTCTTGGAAAAGGCGATTTACCAGACACCTTAGAACTGGCTATTCCAGCGACGACCATTGACTTCGACAGTATCAGGCCGGTAGACTTAGGGTCAAACTAGACTTACGAGTTTCAGCTTCTGAGCTTCTGCAGTTGTCTCATTCTCCGAGCGCGTCTCTTGGACATACGATCAAGCTTCTTCAGCTCACGATCCGATGTTTCCAGTTTGGGTTGGCCCATTGAGTCCAGCTCATTCTGCCAAGGGCGGAGCATGTACTCGCCTACGATTCCGCCTCCCATAGGGTTCGGGAATACGGTGGGATGCTTGCTCCATTTTCTGTAGTTTTTCGACTGGTTTTGGAAGAGGTAGAGAAACAGGCCGTCGAGGCCTACCGTGATCACCAGCAGCGAGAGCAAGTCGAGTCTATAGACTAGACTCACAACGACTGCTGCGAAGAAAGCGATCATCGTCGAGGCCATTATGTCGGAGGCTTTGAAGCCCAAAGCTCTCTATGTCTCAATCATAGTTCTATTTGTGGAGTATAAGCTCGTCGCCCGTGCAGGGCGAGCTTCAGGAATGACAAACTATCCTCCTCTAACCTTCAAAAGTGGCGCGCGAAGACAAAAAGTCCTGGAAAAAGAAGACTTAACAGAATCCTCGCTGTCTCCGGCGACCAATGACTATTACTGAGCTTTCTCCTGAAAAACTGAGACTCGAGTGTCCGCCCGGCCAAGTGGGATGTGAAACCAGTGCTGAGCTGGGTCCAGTAGAAGGCATCATCGGCCAGGACCGGGCCCTCAAGGCTCTCAAGTTCGGCATCGAGATGAAGGGTAAGGGCTTCAACGTTTATGCTGCCGGTCCACCGATCACGGGAAAGAGGCCTGCGACCAGAAGTTTTCTTGAAGCCATCGCAAAGACGAGGCCTGTCCCGTCCGACTGGGCTTATGTGAACAATTTCCAGAACCAGTACGAGCCGAAGGCGTTAATGTTTCCTCCCGGGAAGGCGCGGGTCTTCCAGAAGGATCTGAAGAATTTCATAGAACAGGCGAAGCGCGCGATCCCTGCAACTCTCCAGAGCGAAGAGTTTGTCTCTCGAACCAACAACACCACGAAGAAGGCTGTAACGGATCGGAACAAGATTCTCAATGATCTGAACAAACGGGCTGAGACTCTCGGATATACTGTCAGGATGACCCAGCTGGGCATCACGATCGTCCCCGTCGTCGCTGGGAAGCCGGTGAGCCAGGAAGACTTCGACTCTCTACCAGCCCGAGTGAAGAAGAAGTACGAACAGACTCGGGACACTATGCGGGCCGCGTTGGACAACGCAGGGAAAGGAATCAACGATCTTGACATGACGACAGTTGAGGAGTTGAAGAAGCTGAGAGATGATTCAGTCCACTACGCCATCGGCGGTCTCATGAACAGCCTCACGTCCCGCTACCAGGACCTTCCCAAGGTTCTTCAGCATCTGAACGAGGTGCGAGACGATATTCTCGAGAATGCGGAGGTCTTCACGGAAGGAGGCGCGGCGGAAGAGAAGCCGGACGAGGAGCAGCGGAATCCTGTAGAGAGCAAACTCTCGGACCACGCGTTTCGAAGATACGAGGTCAATGTGATCGTTGACAACTCCGAGTTGAAAGGCGCCCCGGTCATCGCCGAGGACAATCCCACCGCTACCAATCTCCTGGGCAAGATCGAGTACGAGTCTAGGTTCGGAGCTCTTGTCACGGATTTTACGCTGATAAAGGCAGGCTCCCTCCACCGCGCGAATGGTGGCTTCCTCGTCGTCGGGGTCGACGAGCTTCTCAAGAACCAGTTTTCCTATGACGGTCTGAAGCGAGCGCTCCAATCCGCGAGCCTCCAGCTCGAGGATATGGGTCAGAGGCTAGGAGGAGCCCCCACCAAGACCCCTGTGCCAGAGCCGATACCGTTGAGTGTGAAGATCATTCTCGTCGGCGATCATGAGACCTATCAGGCTCTATACGTTCTGGATCCTGACTTTTCGATCCTGTTCAAGGTCAAGGCGCATTTTGATGATTCGATAGAGAGGAACGACAAGAACCAGAAGACCTACGGCAGCTTCGTCCACTCGCTCTGTGAACGAGAAGGTCTGGGTCATCTTGATGCTCCTGCCCTTGCTAGGATAGTCGAGTATGGGTCCAGGCTTGCCGAGGACCAGACGAAGCTCTCGACGAAATTCCCGCAGATCGCGGATCTCATCCGGGAGGCGAGCTTCTACGCCTCACAGGAGGGGTCTAAGCTAGTCAGAGAGGTTCACATCAAGAAGGCGCTCGACGAGAAGGTGTACCGTTCTAACCTTCTCGACGAGAAGGTCAAGGAGATGATCCAGCGAGGCATCATACTCATCGATACCTCAGGCTCAAAGGTTGGACAGGTGAACGGGCTATCGGTAATCGGCCTAGGAGATTTCGATTTCGGCCAGCCCTCGAGAATTACCGCCAGTCTGGGGCTTGGAAGACGTGGGATAATCGACATAGAGCGGGAGTCGAAGCTGGGCGGACAGATCCACACGAAGGGGGTGCTCATCATCTCGGGTTACTTGGAGAACAAGTATGCCCGTGAAAAGCCGCTAAGCCTCTCATGCAGACTCGTCTTCGAGCAGAGCTACGGGAGTGTCGATGGTGACAGTGCGTCAAGCACAGAATTGTACGCGATTCTCTCCGCCCTGGCTGAGCTTCCAATCAAGCAGAACCTTGCCGTAACTGGGTCGGTCAATCAGGAGGGCGAGGTCCAGGCGATAGGCGGGGTCAACGAGAAGATCGAGGGCTTCTATCAGACATGCAAGGTCAAAGGCCTCAAGGGAGACGAGGGCGTCATCATCCCCAAGAGCAACACCCAGCATCTGATGCTGAACGAGGACGTTGTAGACGCCGTGAGAAAGGGCAGATTCCACATCTACCCTGTCGGTACGATAGACGAAGGCATAGAAATTCTGACTGGGGTCAAGGCCGGGCAGTTGAAGAAGGATGGGACCTACGAGCCTGGGACGGTGCACTACAGGGTCAACAAGCGCCTCGCCGAGATGACCCAAAGTATGGCCAGACTGGTCGGCTCGGCGAGATTCGCAGACGAGACGCGTCCGTCCGAGATCGGGGCACTAGCTCATCCTAGTTCCAAACCATGAGGCTGACCCTACTCAACTTTGGAATCGTCAATCCCGGCCCTGTCTTATGTCTGATACAGATGTTTACCGGGAGACTATGCCCAGAGTCGGACTGCGCTAGGGCTGGACAGTTCTTCTCATCAATAGGTGGTGGGGTCCCATGGGACCGACTAGCCTGAATTTCTCCCGTTTGAACATCGATTCTGTTCCGAACCAGAACCAGTTGGACCATTTCGACCATGCTCTTGCTGATTTGTGTGTAACGGGATAGGCTTCGACCACTCCTCCTCCCTTTGCCTTGATCGAATCCAGAGCGGCTTTCAGAGCAATCTTTGCGACACCTTTCTTGCGATAGTCTCTGTCCACGAAAAAGCAGGCGATACGCCAGAGTCTCTCGGAATCCTCCTTGAGACTTAGCCGCTTGTAGTTTCTCCCGTTATCGATCCGGGGATACTCTTGTTTCAATCCATACGCGCACCAGCCTATTGCATTGTCGCCGTCGTAGAGAAGCACTCCATGAGAGCGGCCGTCCTCAACCAGTGACTTCTTGTCGCGCTTGTTCTTAGCACTCCTCTCGGCGGATGTCAATCCTTTCATTGTTCTGCCGTGTGGTCGTTGATAGTACATGCACCAGCATCCTCCAACCCCGCCGTGCTTCGATAACAACCTCTCAAAATCGTGCCAAGTCTTGATGCTCAGGCGGGCGCCACTTACATTGTCACCTTTAACTAGGAGTAGACGAGGGAGGCTGTGCGGTTTCTAATGGAAGCAGCAACAACCACAACCCGACCTCAACCACGAGAACACACACTGGTACACTTCGAGATTCCCACCAACGACCCGGCGAAGGTTAGCCGATTCTACGAGCAGCTTTTCGGCTGGAAATTCAGCAAGATGCCAGCTGGAGACATGGACTATTGGCTCATCTCGCACAAGGACGCCCCCGAGAACGATACCATGGGCGGACTCTACAAGAAAATGATGGGCGAGACAGGCTTCGTCAACTACTTCAGCGTCGTAAACATCGACCAGTCCCTCGCCAAGGCTACGGATCTGGGAGCGAAGGTCGTCCGGGGGAAGGAAGAGATTCCGAACATCGGATGGTTCGCAATCGTCCAGGACCCTGACAACAACACTTTCGCGTTCTTCCAGTCAAGCGGCAGAATGTAGACAAATAGTCCAACACCAATAACTCCCCCTTTTTTCGATCGAGACGAGGAGACAGACCGAACCAATGTTTTTTGGACATTCTATTGTTGCCTGAAACATCGGATGTTCCAACCATGGGTCGTCCCGCTGTATGGCAGGGTCTATCGCCCTGTCCGGCAAGGTTCAGCGAGATGAGGAATTCAAGTAGGACTGGCTCGTCGCAGAATCATATGAGTAGAGTTGAGCCTCAGCATTCGGAAAAGGGAGAGATTTTCGTCCTAGGTCTCTGGGGTGTACGTTACCAGGTCGAGGATGTGGTCCGCTCGGTGGCCTTCGACACTGAGAGGGTTGGATTCAAATTGGACCAGCAGAATCTTCCAGCTTTCGCGCAGGTCTCGGTTGGCCATCTCAAGCTCATACTAAGCGGTCCAGGCACTTCGGGCTCACGTCCAATGCCGGACGGTCGAAAACAAGAGCCGGAGGGTGGAACCGGATAGTCCTTCAGGTCGAAGACCTACTCGCGCGAATCGAGGCGTTACAGGAGGCCGGTGTGCATTTTAGGAATCAAATGGAAGTGCGTCCTGGCGGAAGGCAGATTCAGGTCGAGGACTCTGATGGCAATCCCGTCGAATTGTTCGAGCCTGCCAAGCGATAGTCGGATTCAGGCGGAAAGTTGTTCGGTTGGTTTCTGACTTATGGATTCCAGATACCCTTTGAGCGACCCGTATAATGACCAGTATACCTTCTTGTCTCTCAAGTTCTTTACCATGGCAAAGGCTCCCTCCTCCACCATAACGACAAACTCTGCCACCTGTCTCGGGTTGACGTCTGGTTTTAGGTAACCTTGCTCTCGGGCCTTGGTCAGATATTTTTCGGTCTCTGATATCCAGAGCTGCATGACCGCACGAAGTTTTTCTCTGAAGACTGGGTCGACTGAGGACATTTCCTGCGTGAGGTTGTTGAGAGGGCATCCCAGTGCCATGTGCTCATCAGGTGTAGATTCGATTATTTTCCGGAAGCGGCTGATAATGCCCTGGACAGGATTCTTGTACGCGGCTAGCGGCCGTATCCATCTTTCGAGGACCATCTCTTTTAGAACTTCGTCGGCGATCGCGTAGCCTAGATCATTCTTTGTTGAGAAATAATGGAAGAAGGCTCCCTTGGTCAGAGTGGTCTTGCCGACTATTTCGTTGACGCTAGTGTCGTGGAATCCTCGATGATAAATTTCATCGAATGCCGCTCCTAAGATGCTTGCTCTGGTCCTTTCGGGATCTCGCAATTTTCGCTGCGCTAGCTTAGTCACTCATGGTTAATATACCATTTGGTATGATAACTAATGCCCTGGAACGTTTAAGTAGGCGTCGGGAAGATACCGCGCGGTATGTCGGGTCAGGATTTGGAACTGGAGCCAGGTCAAAGCCAAGAAACGGCCAAGGTTACCCTGTTTGGTCAGGCTTGG
>VBBG01000162.1 GCA_005882905.1 Candidatus Bathyarchaeota archaeon
CAGGATTGCCTAATACTTAACGTTCGGTAATTAAGTGACAGGAACTCTAAATAACCAGAGATTCCCTTACGTTTTGAGTTAGCGATGGGTCTTAGACTAACGCTCCAAAACGATGAGGAGGTTCTACTCGACCTGCCGCTTTCGGAGGCCTCGTGGAACCCTGCGACTAAACAGCTCATAACGAGGGAGTTGGATGATTCAGAGGCAGACTTGGACGCTTTGTGCGACATATGCGACTTTTTCTCGAATAAACGACGGGTCCAGATTCTCAGCCACATGGTCAAGAACTGTAACAATTCCGCATCATTTACGGACCTTCTGAAGGTCGCGGTGAATCCTAAGTATATCTCAGATCTGGTAAACAGGTCCTCGCGAAGAGAGCTGATAGTGAAAGAGGGCAGGGGGTATAGTCTCTCTCCGCTCGGACTGGGCAGCTTCCTATTGCTGTCCCTGGGGACCCGGAGGCTAATCAAGGAGACGAATTCCATTAATGATGACGATAAGTCTTTTGAGGGGCAATAACCAGTTGAACGTTAGGAATAGGGGCGTTTTGGGAGTCACGAGGGGTCGAGTCCTCGTCTCAGACGCGTTCGTGATCACCGTCATGGAGTTGGGAGAATAGCGATGTCAAAGGAAGTACAGCTGAGGGTAGCTGATGCTAAGCAGCGGGACGTGGGTCATGGCAAGGTCCGCATTGACAACGAGACGATGCAGAAGCTTGCCATAACGGCAGGGGACTTTATCGAGGTTCACGGGAAACGGACGACTGTTGCGATCGCGTGGCCCGCGTATGCCGAGGACCAGGGTCAGGAGATTGTCCGGATGGACGGGCTTCTGCGTAGAAACGCGGGCGTCGCACTGAACGAGTATATCACGATCAAGAAGGCGGAGGTCAAGGACGCCCAGACTATTGTCTTTGCTCCTACCGATGTTCGGCTGAGTGTTGACGAGGAGTTCGTGGGCTTCGTCAAGCGCCGGTTCATGGACATGCCGTTTATGGAGGGAGACATGACCCTTCTCAGCATATTCGGGAGTGCGGTCCCGCTCATAGCGACCAGGACCCGTCCGCACGGGCCCGTCAAGATCACCGAGTCGACCGTAGTCCAGGTGATGAGCGAGCCGACGCCCGAGAAGAAGGGCATACCGATCGTCACCTACGAGGACATCGGAGGGCTTCACGGCGAGATCCAGAGAATCCGCGAGATGGTCGAGCTACCACTACGCCATCCAGAACTCTTCCAGAGGCTGGGCATAGAGCCTCCGAAGGGAGTCTTCCTCTACGGTCCGCCAGGATGCGGGAAAACGTTGCTTGCAAAGGCGGTGGCTAACGAGTCAGACGCGAACTTCTACGTCATCTCTGGTCCAGAGATCATGTCAAAGTTCTACGGCGAGTCCGAGGCTCGGCTCCGCGAGATCTTCCAGAAAGCCCAGGAGACCGCTCCGAGCATCATATTCATCGACGAGATGGACGCGATAGCGCCAAAGAGGGAAGAGGTGACTGGAGAGGTTGAGCGGCGTGTCGTCGCCCAGCTCTTGTCTCTGATGGATGGAATGGGAGCGCGCGGCAATATCATCGTCATCGGCGCTACAAACCGGCCGAACGCGATTGATCCTGCTCTGAGGAGGCCGGGACGATTCGACCGGGAGATCGAGATCGGGGTCCCGGACAAGATGGGAAGATACGAGATTCTACAGATTCACACGAGAACCATGCCACTGGCTTCGGATGTGGATCTTCACCGGTTGTCGGATATTTGCCACGGCTACACGGGGGCGGACATTTCTTCGCTCTGTCGTGAGGCTGCGATGAAAGCGCTGCGACGGTATCTTCCAGAGATCAATCTCGAGGAAGAACGGATTCCCAGTAGCATCTTGGAGAAGATGGAGGTCAACGTTAAGGATTTCACGGACGCGTATCGGGAGATCACGCCGACCGCGATGAGGGAGGTCTACATCGAGGTGCCGTCGGTGACGTGGGCGGACGTTGGGGGGCTGACTGATGTTAAGCAGGAGCTTCAGGAGGCTGTTGAGTGGCCTCTGAAGAAGCCTGAGGCGTTCACCCGGGTGGGTATTAGGCCGCCGAAGGGTATTCTATTGTTTGGGCCTCCGGGTTGTGGGAAGACTATGCTGGCGCGGGCTGTGGCGACGGAGAGCGAGGCGAACTTCATCTCGATCAAGGGACCCGAATTGTTCAGCAAGTGGGTGGGCGAGTCTGAGAAGGCTATC
>VBBG01000163.1 GCA_005882905.1 Candidatus Bathyarchaeota archaeon
CGAAACACTCCGAAACACTGGCACTGGTGAAGAGGCTGGACATAGACGATGGCGACAAGGAGAAGATTCTCTCGCGCAACGCAAAGCGGGTCTTCCGTCTATGACCGCGCAGGACCATATCACGATCGTGGACGTCCCTGCAAGGAAGAGGAGGGACCTGGAATGGATACTTGAGGAGAGCTTCGAAGGATGGTACCTGATGCACTCGAGAAGGACCCTTCGAGACGTAGAAGTCGTTAGGGCAGCCATGTCATCAGGCAAGCCTGTCGGCCTGGTCATGTTGAAAACGCTGGAGGGGAGCGTTGGCTATGTCTACTACATCGCCGTGGCAAAGGCCGAGAGGAAGAAGGGCATCGCGAAACAGCTCCTAGCAGACGCCCTGCGTCTCTTCAAGGCCTCCAAGATGGAGGAAGTGCTTGCTAGCGTGGAAGAGGACAACAAACCCTCGGAAGCACTCTTCGCCTCAGAAGGATTCACACGGACAAGCTTCGGCCAACTCTCCAGGTTACACGGGAGTCTTCACACGCTCAACATGTACAGAATAATGACAGTCGTTCCAGGCGAGGTCCTGCTACGCAAGGCAATCGCGTGAAGCAACCCATAACTCGACGGCCCCGTAGCAAGTTCTCGGACTCATTATCGACGCCTTCTTGGCCCAGCCATACACGGGTAGATTTTATAGCAGAGCCGATTCATTCAACATCGAGTAACGGGAAAAAGCGGCAAGGAAGGATAAATTATTAAATCGTCAGAATACCGAGGGCTACGATTAGCACTCAACCTCTCGAACATAGTGCCGAGAGCAACGAGGATGCTCAGCGAGTGAGCGCCGAGGAGGGGCGCAATGAGAGAAATTCCCAGCAAAAAGGAGGAAAAGAATGAGTCTGAAAATCACCTGGATCGCCCTGTCACTCCTCATTCCAGTTCTCTTGCTGTCGGGAGCAAGCGCAGCCACCCCCACAACGGTTACTGGACCATTCACCACCACCGCGACCAACACCGGGGTTAGGACTGTTGACGGAAATCTCATCGTCACCCAGACGCTCTCGATCACAACCGCGGGAGACTTCGCAGGGACACTTCTGGGATCTGATACAGTAATTCTTCTTTCATCTGGGACCGGGACATTCTTCGGATCGGGCACATTCACTGGGACCGTTCTAGGCAAGTCTGGTACTGTCACAGCCAGCTTCACTGGGACCTTCAAAGGATTTCCAACACTTCCCGTGCTTCAAGGACATACTGTATTCTACAACGGTACAGGCGGACTGTCCAATCTAGAGGCGCAAGGAACGATTCAGGGAGTCCTAAACGTAGGCGGAACATACACGATCCAAGTCCTGTTCACATAGCAAGACCGAACGAAGCTGCCAACCATCAAAACCCCCCTCTTTTTTTGGGAACCACATCGATTTCTTGGTCGATTAGCTCCTACCATGATGGGATCTCGAATGGCCCGTAGAATCTGTCTTTGCATCCATTGAGGCCCGCCAAACGTCTTACGGTTTGTTGTTCGCATTCAGATGGTTCTTCGCATAACAACGGTAGCTGTTCTGCCAGTCGCCAAGGAACGCGATCGTCCCGAATCCAGCCTTCTCGAACACTCTGACTGTTCCGCAGTGCACGTAATTGTGCGGACTGGTTGCGACTCGACTGGTTTTTATTGTGTCATGCTACATCGTACATGTTGGATGGATGTTGAAAGTGGCTCAGACGAAGCTGAATCAGACCGAGTACCAGCTGCTCGCACGGTACGCTGAGGAGCATAAGCTGACCGTCAAGGAAGCGCTGCGGTTAGCTGCCAAGAGGCTGGTGCTGGACGACAAGGTCTACCCGGATGATCCAATATTCAAGAACATTGAGCGGGCCTCCAAACCCGGAAAGAAGACCCGGTGGTCGGTGGATCACGACAAGGTCCTCTATGGCAAGCCTTGATCCACTTTAAGATTACGGGCGCTTTCGCCTTCCAACGACACTTTAACGAATCAGGACTCAACCGTCTTCCCAATGTCCCTCTCTAGCCGGCCCACGTTGTCCCGGTAGAAGATTTCTTCAGCTGGCCGTGAACCCTGGACATCTCGAACTGGTTTCAGAGTCGACGATATTCTCTAGGAGTACTCTAATTTGAAGATGAGGGATGTGCTCATGTTGCTCCAGGTCGCCAGGAAAGCTTACGAGACTATTCGATACGAAAGGTTGAGGTCGGCGACGGAAGCCTGCCTCTGCAGGGTAGATGGAAGTTCTTGAGCGATAATCTTTCCTACATGTGTCCGATCTGTTTCATCAGTCCGACCTGGTCGTAGAAGAGTCGCTCTTCGGTAATCTCCCCTTTGTTGTTCCAGGTGGCAACGGTACAAAACTCCACGTGAAAGCTCTTTCCGGTGGGCTGAACTATTCTGCCTTCGGATGTTTTCATCGGCCCTTTCATTGTGCCGTAGAAATCGGCGACAGAGCATGTATGATTCCCCTGCTGGAATAGGATCTTGTACGGCCGATTTATCAGATGGTTGTCTGGAAAAGTTTTGAAGAATTCTACAGCTTCCAAGTCATGGTTATGCCGTCCCCTCGTCGGTTCAGGCTGACCTGGCCAGTATACTGCGACGTCATCAGTATGACGCTTTCTGAAGGTCTCCCACAGAGGACTCTTGGGACCAGCGTTCCAAGCGTCGTCCAGTGTCTGCATCAGGTTCGTTAGACTTTCTACAACTTGTGACATAGAAGAAC
>VBBG01000196.1 GCA_005882905.1 Candidatus Bathyarchaeota archaeon
ATCAGTTGGGAGGGTTTCGACGACACCCTAGAGGACTTCGAGGCGCGAAACTTCGGCTACATCTACGAGCTAATAGGAGAACTCGTGAGGGAGGGAATTATCGACTTGACGATTGCCATCCACTCCCTCCGATACTTGATCGTGTTCGATTGGCAGACATTCGAGCCCCTTGTCAAACACCTCATGGAAAGATACAAGGTTCCCGTCAACCCCTACGAAAACTTCGAATGGCTGGCCCAAGAAACGCGAAAGGTCCTTCAGAGTGCGGGAAAGATTGGCGAAGGATCCCGCTCAGGGACTCTGCACTAGAAGACTAGCACGATACTTGTGATTTCTCTGGACACTCCGTAGTTCGATTATGAAAAAGATAGATCCTTCTCCGCGACTTGACCATATTCGGCTTTATTCGGCGGAAACCCCAGAGCTTTAACTAAAGTAGCCACGTCAATCTCGGAGAGACATTGGAAGCATCAAGCGAGTCCTACAGGCTCGAGCAGTCAACGCTCAAACTTGCGAAGGGAGGCGAAACGAGTATTGTCTACGGCATCCCGTCGAAGGTGCGTGATCCTGCCACGTGCCTCATCATTGCTCATGGTGCAGGCGGCCCCATGCACTCGCCGTTCATCCGCTACTTCCATACAGAGCTAGCAAGGCAGGGTTTCATCACGGTCAAGTTCAATTTTCCATACATGGAAGCTCATCGAAAGGTGCCTGATAGGACCGACATATTGGAGGGAAGCTACCGGGCTGTCATCGAACAGGCCAGGCAGAACAAACAAGATCCGGATCGCATTTTCATTGGGGGAAAATCGATGGGAGGCAGAATCGCCTCACAAGTTGCGGCGACAGACGGGGTCGATGTCGACGGGCTCTTCTTTCTAGGTTACCCTTTGCACCCGCCGGGAAGGACTGAACAGTTGCGGGACGCGCACCTCTACCGGATTACGAGACCAATGATCTTCCTGTCAGGAACGAGGGACAGCTTTGCTGGAAAATCTCTCCTCGAGAAGGTTGTTGCAAGGATCGGTCCAAATGCCCAGCTACACTGGATAGAGAATGGAGATCACAGTTTCAAGAGACCAGGGGAGAAACCGGCCCATACGGAAGGGACACAAGAAGCTCTCTCGGCTCTCTTGGGCTGGCTTAGAAGCGTCCAATGACAGCGAACCTAACGGGAAGTTTACTGTACAATTCTCTATCTTTAAATAAACGAGCGGGTGCTGTCTATGTTTAGAAGAACAATGTGCGACACATGTGGCTGTTCTTCAGAGCAGGAAGACTCTAAGCAAGAAGAGGAAGCCTAGCCCTATACCTGCTGGGGCATTGACACTTCCCAACAAACCACCGAAGGAGCTTCACAGCTCCTTCGATATTTCCAATTTTAGCGAAGCTCATCTATAAGCCGGGTATACTAGGGAAGCCAAAGAGCGCCGTAAATGCCAACGCTCCGAGAAGGAAGAAAATGACGACCCCAACCACTATCGCCATTATCCCGACCCCTAACGCGCCCAACCAGCCCGTCTTGAAGTAGTGTTTCACCAACAACAGAAAGACGAGTAGCCCCAACAGTATTCCAATTAGGCTGGGGAGAAAAGCAATGGTTGCGCCAACAAGAAATGTTCCAACTCCTGCGATGCCAAGGGCTTCACCGAATGTAACTCTGCGACCCACAACTATCTCTCCAGCCAGCCACAAGACAAAGCCGATAACGAGAAGATAGATGATGAAGACGATCAGGAAGCCTATCAAGACACTGATTAATCCGGTGCCGAAAGAAGGGGCGGCAAACGCTACCATCGGAAGGCTTCCTCAAGCTGTCCACGGTTGATCCTGATTTAGCCTTTGTCGAAACCGTCCTTGACTATCAGTGGTTAGCGGCAGGACTTTCCTGATTATGATGAGGAAGGTTTAAGCTTCGTAGATTTCGCGTAGCGTGGTTGCCCAGGACAGAACTTCCGGGCTCGCGCCCCGTCCGTTGAGTCGGACGCGTTGAGGTAGTATAGCCCGGTCCGCGGCTAGCGGGAAGCCGGCCGAGAGTATGCACGGCTGTCACCCGTGCGACACTCGATAAAATAGTCGAGCGCATTGCGGGTTCGAATCCCGCCCTGGGCGCCACCTACTCCAAAATACTCTGCCCAGATCGTCGGTTGCGAGATTCTGATTACAGGAGAAAAAAAGGGTGATGAGTTTCCGCGTCGTGGACTAGATACTTATAGTCCTAGAATTGGGATGCTGACTGTCACTGTCTGCGAAGTCGAGACTGTCGCGCCGTTTGCATCGTTAACCGTGAGCGTTACGGTGTATGTTCCTGGTAGCAGGTAGGAGTGGCTTACTGATTGTCCGTTGCTTGTAAATCCGTCGCCAAAGTCCCAGTTGTAGCTGTATGGCTGCGTCCCACCCGTCGCACTAGCAGTAAATGTCACCGCCAGTACAGGAGCCGGGTTAGACGGGCTGTAGGTGAAGCTGGCTGAGAGTGGGTTCGCGGTGAAGAACTCTGCCATCGGGGTCGCAGACGCATCGTTGCTTGTCAGAGCCTGTAGGTTCCAGTTTACTTCTACCGTTCGAAGCCATGAG
>VBBG01000197.1:0-1369 GCA_005882905.1 Candidatus Bathyarchaeota archaeon
CTAGTCTCGAAGAATTTTGACGAGTTCATGAGGGAGAGAACGTCTTTCTCGTCCGCCTCGACGAGCCATGTTATGCTGTTGTGCTCTAGGATGTCATAGTGTCCCAGTTCCAGAGAGCGTTTCAACAGCCCTGTTATTCGTTCATGGTCGAAGACCTTCTCTCCCTCCAGTGCCTTGTCGGGTGAGGTGTAAGCGAACAGCTGATAGCCTGGGTGGGGCGAGTAGCATGAGCGCATGGCTGCCGCGCAGACCCGTTCGAGGTCCGGTTCGAAGCTGACAAGCTGAACGCGCACTAGGAAGTGCCCCGAAATCCTAGAGACGTTCGGTGCCTAATAGAATTACGGACACGAGTTTGGCAGGCCCCGGTTCCTATCGAGTCATTCTGCCTATTCACGAGTCGAGTGGTGCTCTGTGCCTGTCAAGAGTTGTTCATGGAGACACCAGCCTTAGCACTTGGTCAGCTTACTATCAGAATGCTGAACGAGGAGTTTCAGGACCGATGGCCGAAGGCGAGGGCGGGAGTAACTCTCGAGGAGACTCTCCGGTCGAGGCGACCATCGAACCGTTCTTGGACATGCGAGACCCTACGTTCAGGCGTATCCTGCGAGCCGCCACCAGCAAGTTCAACCAGATGATATGCCCTCTGATGGCCTCTGTCTGTGTCCGAGACCTCTGCATGTTCTGGAACGACCACTCAAAGTCCTGCTATATCGTGGATACTCTGAAGGCGAACCTCTACCACACGATCTGTCCCAAGTGTGGATCGACGAGTGTCACGGTCTCGGCTCATGAGGGGCGGTCAGGGAAGAGCAAGACGTTCAGATGCGACAATTGTGCTAACGATTGGAGTAGCGTACACTGAGCGCCATAGCTATCCGATGAGAGGCTGAGGCGCGATTTCTCGCTCCTCTTCCTCTTCGAGGCGCGTCTTGATCCGTTTTAGCCGGAAAAAGTCTTCTCTAGCTCTCTCCTGGAGACTCATCTCGATGTAACGGATCGTGTTCAGTATCCGTGGAATAACGATGTACTCAAGACTGTTGACCCGCCTTTTCGTGGCGGCAATAGCCTCCGCCAGCCTCCGTATCGCGGCTTCCGCGGCTGAGAGCTCGACCACGTTCTTCACTGCCTCCGTCATCAAAGCAACCGCCTCGTCCAGCTTCGCCGAGGTCCCTATCATCGAATAGGGATAGCCTTCAAGGGGTCTAACCTTGACCTCCACGTCGGGTATGGAGACCCCGATCACGTTCCTCGTCGTTGCGTCCACGTCAAACCTGTCTTGGGCGGTGAGAGACGTCTCTTCAAGCCGTGTCGCCCCCATCAGCATCTGAGCCTCAGCAAACCGGAGGTAGGTCCGGCTGAGAAGATCCTG
>VBBG01000197.1:1381-3409 GCA_005882905.1 Candidatus Bathyarchaeota archaeon
CCCTGAGAAGGTCCTGTCCCCGCTGGGCGATGTTTCGTCTCTTCCGGAGGGCTATTAGCTCCATCCGGGTCGGACGAGCACCCGGTATTATGTCCGGCATTTTTCTAGTTGTTCTTTCCGCGGTACTTTGGATGCCATTTCTTGATCGTGGCCGGGTCTATCCTCTTGAGTTCGTTGTCTGGGAGGACACTGAGAAGGTTCCAGCCGAGGTCGAGAGTAGTGTCGATGTCCCGATTCTCGTAAACTCCCTGGTTGATGAACCTCCGCTCGAACTCGTCTGCGAACTGGAGGTAGAGCTTGTCCCGGGCAGAGAGAGCCTCCTCCCCAACCACGGCTACGAGGTCTCTGAAGCTTCGTCCCTCGGCGAAGGCATAGTAGAGCTGATCACTCACCTCACGGTGATCCTCTCTTGTCTTGCCCTTGCCGATTCCCTCCTTCATCAGTCGGGAGAGGCTGGGCGCGGGGTCGATGGGGGGATAGATTCCCTTCCGGTGGAGTGATCGGTCGACCATGAGCTGTCCCTCGGTGATATAGCCGGTCAAGTCTGGGACGGGGTGGGTCTTGTCGTCTCCGGGCATTGTCAGGATGGGCATCTGGGTGATCGTGCCCTTACTGCCTTTGAGTCTACCTGCCCGCTCGTAGATTGTGGCGAGGTCTGTGTACATGTATCCCGGGTAGCCTCTCCTCCCCGGCACCTCTTCTCGGGCTGCGGATATTTCGCGGAGCGACTCTGCATAGTTCGTCATGTCGGTGAGAATGACAAGGACGTGGTTTCCCTGTTTGATTGCAAAGTACTCCGCGGCCGTCAGCGCGAGCCTCGGAGTCAGAATACGCTCGATCGCAGGGTCATCCGCGAGATTTACGAACATGGTCACGTGGTCGAACGCGCCCTGTTCCTCAAAGTCGTCCCGGAAGAAGCGCAGTTCGTCTGCGGTGATGCCCATGGCTGCGAAGATCGTCGTGAATGGTTCATCTGATCCAACGACCTTGGCTTGTCGGGCGATCTGTGCCGCGACGGCGTTGTGGGGGAGACCTGAGGCTGAGAATAGTGGTAGCTTCTGGCCCCGGACTAGAGTGTTCATCCCGTCAATGGTTGAGATGCCTGTCTGGATGAATTCTCGAGGATACTCCCTAGCGAACGGGTTGATCGGGTTGCCATTGACATCCAAATAATCGTCAGGAATTATCCTCGGCCCGCCATCTATGGGGCGGCCGCTGCCGTCGAAGATTCTTCCAAGCATGTCTGTCGAGACCGGGAGTTTGACGGTCTCGCCGGTGAATCGTATCCGGGTCTTTGCGACATCGAGCCCGGTGGTTCCTTCGAAGACTTGGACGACGGCGATTCCTCCGCCTATTTCTAGAACCTGGCCGCGTCTCTCTTCGCCGCTGGGCGTCCTGATACGGGCGAGCTCTCCGTAGCCGACTCCGCGGACCGACTCTACAAACAGTAGGGGTCCCGATATCTCTCTGATAGTCGCGTATTCCAGTCCTGCAAGCGCCATGGCTATTTCGCTCCGACATTCTTGAACTGCTGGTTGATCTCTTGTTCGATGTTCTGTGTGAAGCTGGCGAACTTGTCGGCGGGTATTAGCCGCATCCTGTCTATCTCAGTCTTGACGGGCAGTTCTAGGACCTTCTGCAAGGGTATGTTCGCGTCGACCGCTTTCTGCATGATCTTGTAATAGTCGAGTATGAGCTTGATCATGAGATGGATCTTCTGCTTATCGCAATAGGTGTCGGCGGGATTGTACGCGTGTTGCATGAGGAAGTCCTCCTTGATCATTCGTGCAATCTCGAGTGTGACGCGCTGGCTCTCTGAGAGAGCGTCGGGTCCGACGAGCATCACGATTTCTCGAAGTTCATCGTCCCGTTGCAGAATATTCATCGCCTCTTTCCGCATCATGGTCCAGTCGGGTCCGATCTCCTTCCGGTACCACTCGTCGAGAGTGTCGGTGTAGAGCGAGTAGCTTGTGAGCCAGTTGATGGCCGGGAAGTGGCGTCTGGAGGCGAGGTCCGTGTCGAGGGACC
>VBBG01000198.1 GCA_005882905.1 Candidatus Bathyarchaeota archaeon
GAAAAGTCTCCACCGGGTGGTGAGACTGCGCCGACGATTGAGATTGATCCGACACGGGTCTCGGACCCGGCAACTTCTACCCTTCCCGATCTTTCGTAGAACTCTGCGAGCTTTGACGCGAGATAGGCCGGATATCCTTCTTCACCGGGCATCTCTTCCAGTCGTCCGGATATCTCTCGCATGGCCTCGGCCCAACGGCTAGTCGAGTCCGCCATCAACGCCACATCGTAGCCCATGTCGCGGAAGTATTCCGCGATCGTGATTCCAGTATAGACGCTCGCCTCTCTCGCAGCGATGGGCATGTTGGAAGTGTTGGCGATGAGGACTGTCCGGTTCATTATCGGCTCGTTGCTTCTCGGATCGACCAGCTGGGGAAACGTCTCAAGGACCTCCGCCATCTCGTTCCCTCTCTCGCCGCATCCTACGTAGACGATGACCGACGCGTCAGCCCATTTGGCAAGCTGCTGTTGCGCCATCGTCTTGCCGGTGCCGAAGGCGCCGGGGATGGTAGCGGTGCCCCCTTTGGCTATGGGGAAGAAGAAGTCGATTATTCTCTGCCCGGTCAGGAGCGGGGTGTTGCTGGGGAGTTTTCGTCTGAAGCTTCTAGCTGTCCGCACTGGCCAGGT
>VBBG01000093.1 GCA_005882905.1 Candidatus Bathyarchaeota archaeon
TACTCGACGCGTCCTTGACCCCGTAAAGGGATGACCCGGCAATCGCATCGTCTAACCCTGCAGCAGCGATCTTTATGCCCGCCGCCGCGTCCACGAATTTCGCGTTTGAGAATTTGTCCCTCGGATCCCGTATCTCGTCCAAGGGCTTTGGAAGAAGCAACGCCCGGACCCGCGCACTAATAATCCCATTCCTTCCAGCAAGCATGATCTCGTCATCCACCTCCAACCGCCCATTGTAGATCATCGTATCAACAGTCACGCCCAGCCCCGGCTCCTCCTTGACCTCGAGAACCGTTCCCTCAGCAGGACCGCTCGTAACGCTCAGCTCTCCCTTCATGTAGACCTGAGTCAGCCCGACCAGCACGGCCATAAGCTCCGGCATTCCCTCGCCCGTCTTCGCGCTCGCCGGCACCAGAGCAACCGTCTTGGCAAACTCTTGAATCCGGTCGAACCTGTCAGCTCTGATACCGTGCCGGGACAGCGTCCCCATCATCGTATAGAGCCGATTGTCAAGATCCGTCAACACCTCCGGACGCTGGTTCGCCATGTTCGCTAGGAATGATCCGCCGCTGAGCGTCTTCCATCCCGGGATAGCGTCGATCTTGTTGCAGCAGATCAAGAACGGAGTCTTCCGAGCCTTGAGTATGGTCAACGACTCGACAGTCTGAGGTTCGATACCCTTCGTAACGTCGATTACCAGAATTGCAACGTCGGCGGCTGAGCCTCCCCTTTTGCGAAGGTTGCTGAACGTCTCGTGACCGGGAGTGTCGATGAAGAGGATGCCCGGGATCTCGATCTTGAGATTGAACCTTCCAAGAAGCGGACCACAGATCTCAGCCAACGTCTGAGCAGGAATCAGACTCGCGCCAATCCACTGGGTGATCTGGCCCGGCTCACGGGCCGCGACAGAGGTCCCCCTAAGCCGATCTAGAAGCGTAGTCTTGCCATGGTCGACATGGCCCAGAACCACTGCAATAGGCTGACGGATAGGCATGTCTGAGAGACTCCATTTCAACCACTTATTTGGCGCTGGGGAATATTAAACTCTAAACCCAGAGTCACGGAGCGTCGAGCGAGAAGATAGAGGATTCCCTCTTCGCGTTCTCGGCAGTATCCGAAGCATGAATCACGTTCGCGGTTATAGAGACCGACAGGTCCCCACGTATGGTCCCCGGCTCGGCAGTCAGAGGATTTGTTGCTCCAATGACCTTCCGAAGTGTCTCAACAGCGTTGGGAGCTTGGAGAACCATAAGGACCACAGGACCCGATGTCACATGGTCGACCAGTTCTTGGAAGAACGGCTTCCCCTTATGCACATTGTACAGAGACTCCGCCTCCTTATGCGTAATCTGGTGCAGTCTCAGCTCTTTGAACGTGAACCCTTTCCGTTCCAGCCTGGACAGGACCTCGCCCACGAGGCGGTTCTTGACTGTGTCGGGTTTGAGAAACGCGAAGGTTCGCTGGTTAGGTCGTTCGGTCAGCGTCCCTTCTCTCTCTTGCCATAGTACGCTGTCCACTTCAGCTTTCTAGAATCTCGATTGAAAGAAAGGTTGCTGACTCGGCATCGTCTGGAGCAGAAGTAGAGTATTGTTCCGTCGTTCTTAACGTGCATTAGCCCAGTAGAGTTTGAAAAGTTTTTTCCGCAGAAGGAGCACTTGAATGTCTTGGGCGTGTCAGTCGACTCCCTACCTTATCTTCTTGGCTTCTCTCTCGGTCTCGCGGAGCATCAATACATCGTTTAGGCGGATCGGCCCTTTGATGTTCCGTGTGATTATTCTTCCCTTGTCTCTTCCTTCCAGTACCCGCACTCTGACTTGGATCACTTCGCCTGTTACGCCAGTTCTTCCGATAACCTGAGTTACTTCGGCGGGTATGAGTGAGTCGTCAGTATTGTCCCTGCGGCTCACTTCGTTGCACCGGTCTTTCTCATGGTCTCAATTATTTTTGAGACTTCTTTCAGCGACTGGGCACCGTCTCCCGGCTCCACTACTGAGATGGCTGCGGAGCCTACATCGAGTCCTGCTGATTTGCCGAGTTCCAGTTTACTCGGGACATATAGGTAGGGGATTTTTCTCTCTTCGCAGAGAATCGGTAGGTGAGCGACCACTTGGGGGGGCTCAACGTCTTCCGCTATGACGACTAGCTTGGCGATACCGCGTTCGATCGCCTTTGTAGACTCGTTTGTGCCCTTCCTTAGTTTGCCGGTGTCCTTCGCGACTTGGAGTAACTGGTACGTCTTGTCAACTGCTTCTTTGGGAACCTGGAATTTCACATAAACAGACTTTGTAGCCATCGATTGTCACTCTCATCGGCTCAAGGAGCCAACGGGCGGGTACCGCTTTTAATAAAGTTTCGATGAGACCCCGGGAGCAACACTAAATACGCGGACTCGCAAAGCGCACTTTCTCCATGTCTCAGGCCGCACCTCAACAGCAGAAGCAGAAGCCGAAGAAACTTCAGATGAGAAGCGAACTCTACGACCTATCGGGTCCAGTTGCCAAGTTGAAGAATCGGAAATGTCCCCGGTGTGGCTCTGTCATGGCACACCATGCGACAGGGGCAGCTAGATGGGTTTGCGGCTCGTGCAGTTTTACTGATTATGCGGCGAAATAGGCGACCGCCCTAAACTGCACGACTAACGTTCTATCGAACCCTAACCGCGAACCTGCCCGCGACCTTTATACTCATTAGGCGTGCAACCTCGGAGTTTGCGGGGTCAATAACAACTACCAGCCCCGTCCAGTCATCACTGAGGTTGGTTGACTTGCAGTTGGGGCAGATCGGGCCCGCGCTTATCATTCTACAATTCTTGCAGGCCTTATCGCTCAACCTTATGCTCCCCCTTCGCCGGCTTGACCTTCAGATCTTCCTGGATCCATTCAAGTCTTCCCAGAAACGGCTGGCGCAATGTGATACCGATCTTGCCACCTGAGCCTCCCCGTGGGAAGCTGACAGCGATTATTCGTCCCCTCACCAGATTTCCCTTCCCAAGATTCCTATGGCTCTCGCGGCCCGCCAACACGCCATGCTTTTCGTCGTATGTGATGAAATGGTCCATGATCTGGGAGACATGCAGCAGCGTGTCTTCCGGGCGTTCTGGAAAGAATGTAAGCAAGTTGAAGACCGCCTTGTGGTGAGTCGATCCGTCGCCCGGAAGTATCTTTCCGGTACCCTCCACGTCGACACCAGTGACTAGGATTACGTATCCGAGTGCCTCGTCAACATAGTTCTCATACTTTAGCTTGATCTGTTCCTTGGCTACGTCATCAATCGGATCCCCGAATTTTTGTGGAGGAATTCGGACTACGTCCTCGACTGTCACTATCCGAAACATGTCAATCGAACGTTCAGAGCGTTATTTTAGGGCTACCTTACCCGTTCAAGGCCTGACAGCACGAGTTGACGCCGTCTGAACCATTTTGCGAACTTTTGGAAAGCTGCTGCCCGATGTGAATTCCTATTCTTAAACGACCAGCTCGTCTGACCGAACGTCTTCCGTGATCCCTCGGGAATGAAGATTGGATCGTAGCCAAATCCAGTTTTCCCAAGGATACTTCGTGATATTCTGCCCCTCACAGTACCGGTGAATAGCTGTGGTTCTAACGAGGAGGATCCTGCAGCAACCGATGATTGAAAGTATGCTCTCCGATTCCGACTACTACGCAGGAGACTTAGGATGCCTTTCAACCCGATCGTCTCGTAGACGAAAGAAGAGTACGGTCCTGGGAATCCGCTGAGGCCCTCGATGAACAGTCCAGAGTCCTCAACGACTATCAGACGCTTATTGTTCTTCAAGGCGGACTCTAGCGCGAATCTGGCTATGTTCTCGGGTCTCGGGTCCTGGATTTCCACCTTTGCAGCTCTCATATGTTGGATCCTTATTCCGAAGGGAGCGAGGATCGAGCTTGCTTCGCGAAACTTGTTGCTATTCTCGGTAAGAAACCAGACTCTTTCCCTACCGGATGGCGAAGTAGCGTCCCCTCCTCGCTATTTCCCGCGCCTTTGCCAGGCTGGATCTGAGAACTTTCTCTCCCGCTGTTCTCCCGTAGCCCCGAGTCATTGCCTTGATGAGGGGAGACGTATCCCGGAGGTGGCTGGCTGCTATTGATCTCTGAAGAAGGTGAAGGTCTACCCCTCTATCTTCGGCCTCTACTGAGCGGCGAGACAGTCCAAAGTCGACGATGAACGGTTGGCCGGACGGTGTGACGACAACATTTGAGGTTGTGAGGTCCCCATGAACTATTCCTGCGGCGTGAAGTAGGCCAACCTCGGAGCCCAAGGATTCGAACAGCCTCATCGCATTCCTGCGATTCATCGTGTCAAGGCAATCCCTGACTACACTTCCCTCAACGTGTGTCATGACGATGCTGTTGGTTTGCTGTTCGATTCCTATGATGCTCGGGACGCTGACCCCTGCAACTTTGGCCTCATGCAAGAGCGACGCCTCCGCGTATGTTCGTTCTCTTCTTATTTTCTGGTCCAGCGACTCGCGTCTGTACTTCTTACTTGCTCTCCGTTTTATGACCACTCGCCATGTGTCAATCTTTGAGAGGAGTAGCTCGGCCTCTGCGCCTCTGTGGAAAGGCTCGGCGGCTAGGTTCGAGGTATCCATGGGACGTCAACCTCATCCATCCGCCAGCGGGGCGTCACGTGGCTGTCTTGTTCGGCTACCATGACACCGTGTCTAAAGGCGAGGCTTCCGGAGCATGCTATCTGTGCGCCGCAGTCTCCAGAGTATTCGATTGGGACTGGGTAGAAGGACGCGTCGTGATCCTCCGCGATCGAGCCGATCATTTCCTTCAGCCGTGAGTTTGCGGCTACGCCTCCCGCTAGGAGAACCTCGTTCCGCCGGGTCTGAACGAGGCTTCTCTCGACAGCTTCGGAAAGCATAGAGAACGCGATCTCTTGAAGCGAGTAGCAGACATCTTCCAAGTTCGCTCCTTGTTTCATCAGGTTAGTGGCGGCGGTCAGCAGTCCTGAATAGGCCACGTCATTCCCTTTGACTGTATATGGAAGGTTGAGCAGCTCATGGCCTTCCTTCGCCGCCCTTTCTACCGACGCTCCTCCTGGCGCTGGCAGTCGGGCTTCTCGAGCGAACATGTCCAGAACATTTCCTAGAGTGATGTCTTGGGTTTCGCCATACACCCTCCACCTTCTGTCGACGTGCACAAGGATGGCAGTGTGACCCCCCGAGACTAGGATTGCGAGAGGGTCTCGGACATGCCCTAGTGACATTGCTATGTCGAGGTGTGCGACCCCGTGGTGGACGGGGACCAATGGCTTGCCCAAGTATGAGGCGAGGGCACGGCTCACGGTGGCACCTATACGTAGACAAGGGCCGAGTCCTGGTCCTGCTGAGTACGCTATCGCATCAGGGTCGAACTGGCCACCCTCAGAGGAGCGGATCGCTTTTCCGATTATGGAGTCCGAGACTGCCGCGTGGTGTTCTGACGCCTTTCGGGGATGTATTCCGACTCCCGCGGGCGGCCTATAGGTAGAATTGACGTTTGTAATGACTCTATCATCGTCATCAACCATGCTCGCGCCGAAGGTGTGGGCCGTTGACTCTACACCCAGGCAGATCATCTGAGACTCTCCGTCAATGTTGGGCTTTGCTCTCGAAAGGTTAAATTTTGCCTCACAGGGACGCTTCAGTCCTTTCCCTGGAAGTGTCTAGAGATCCAACCCGAGATCAACATTGGAACCCTGGGGCATGTCGACAATGGAAAGAGCACCATTGTCCAAGCGCTCACAGGGGTATGGACTGCTAGGCACTCGGAAGAGCTCCGTCGAGGAATTACCATCCGAATCGGATACGCCGACGCTTCCTTCTACGAATGTCCCTCGTGTGAGCCTCCGTCCAACTATTCAACGAGCAAGATTTGTCCTAATTGCAAGAGCCAGACAAAGTTCCTGCGGACCGTCAGTTTCGTTGACTGTCCAGGTCACCACAGTCTAATGGTCACAATGCTTTCAGGCGCAGCCATCATGGACGGATCACTCTTCGTAGTCTCAGCCAACGTAAAGACCCCTCAAGCACAAGACCGCGAACATATGCTCGCGGCTCAGATGATCGGCCTGCGCAACATGATCGTCGTGCAGAACAAGATAGACGTGGTAGATCGCGCTCGAGCGAAGACGAACTATGAAGAAATCAGGGAGTTCACTAAAGGAACCGTCGCTGAACACTCACCAGTAATACCGGTCTCTGCCCAACACAAACTCAACATGGATGTTCTCATATGGGCTATTCAAGAGAAGATTCCTACTCCCAGGAGAGATCAATCACTAGATTCGAGGATGTCGGTTCTCCGCTCGTTTGACGTGAATAGGCCCGGGACTGAAGTGGAGGAGCTTGTTGGAGGGGTTGTGGGAGGCTCGATTGTTCAAGGAGTTTTCAAGAAAGGTGACGAGATTGAGATCAGACCTGGAATAAAGACGGAGTCTTCGGGCAAGGTTGTCTACGAGTCGCTCATAGCCCGGGTTGGTGGGCTGCAAGCGGGAGATGGCGATGTAAAACAAGCCACTCCAGGGGGACTAATTGCGGTAGGTACCGACCTGGATCCGTCGGTCACGAAATCTGACGGGCTCGTAGGAAACGTGGTTGGACGAACGGGAACGCTGCCTGCAACACTTGAGAAGGTGAGCTTAGACGTCGATTTATTCGAGAAGGCTGTGGGAACAGAACAGCTCGTTACCGTTCAGAAGATTAAAACAAACGAACCGCTTGTCCTCAATGCTGGAACAGCGGTGACCTCAGGCATGGTCGTATCGGCCCGCGAGGACATTGCTGATGTCTCGCTGAAGAAGCCGATCTGCGCCGAGGTTGGCTCTAAAGTCGCTCTTAGTCGTCGCATCGGCGAGAGTTGGAGACTAATCGGGTTCGGGACAATCCGCTGAGCGGTAGACCCTACTCCCAGATACTTCTAGACTCGAATTTCATAATTGCTCTGCTCAGAAAACACAGGGATCTCGAAGATGAGATCAAAGCTGAGGTTCGCGGCAAGATTGTGATAGTAGTGCTCGACCTGGTTATCTGGGAGCTGGAGAGGCTTGCGCGCACCAGAAGCTCGGCAACTGCGACTTGGGCTAAAGCGGGCATTGCGTTTTTCTCTAGACGAAATTATCCTATTGCCGAGCACAAACCAGGACCGTCTGATGTTGACGCCTCCCTGATCGCGTTTGCTCTTACGGAGAAGATTCCGACTGCCATTGCCACTATTGACAGGGAACTCAAGAGCGCACTTGATTCTCTGGGAATTCCTTCAATTCTGCCGAGGACAAGTCACGGACTCGTGGCCGAGGGTTTCCACCTCTAGCGACTTAAATAAAGGGCAAACGTGCAACCCATCACAACTGGAGACAGTCGTTCATGGCAAGGCTCTACTCAGGAAAGAGAGGAAGCTCAGGTTCGACACGCCCTGTGAGTAGACGCCCCCCCTCTTGGTTCAAGTACGAGCCTGAAGAAATCGATGCTCTTGTTCTGAAGCTCTCTAAGGAGGGAAACCCTCCAAGCATCATCGGCCAGATCCTGCGGGACAGGTACGGTGTTCCCCTGGTCTCACAAATAGCCGGCAAACGGCTTGCGCATCTTCTTCCTCCGGACGCTCGCCAAAGCATTCCCGAGGACCTAGAGGTTCTCGTAAAGAAAGCAACGAGTGCGGCAAGACATCTTGAGAAGAACAGGAAGGATTATCCTAACAAGCGAGATCTTGCTCTGATAGAGTCCAAGATTCATAGACTCGCGAGCTACTACCGGGCCATAGGTCGACTCCCGAAGGAGTGGCAGTACAAGCCTGTTGCAGCCTCCCTCCGCTAGCGGGGAGAGAAAGTATCTCGAGCTGCGTGACCAGGCAACCCGGACTGCCTCTCTCATAAAGGAGAAGGCTCGAGACGATATCGTACTGCTGGCAACGCACTTCGACGCGGATGGCATCAGCGCTGGCAGTATAATGCTCAGCGCACTAAACCGGCTGCCAGCCCTTACTCACCTAAGGGTCATAGACAGGATCGATGAGAAAATCCTTGAGGACATCGAACAGATCCAATCTGGCCTGGTGATCTTTACAGACATAGGAAGCGGCTATCTCGACATCATATCAAAGATTCTCAGAAACCGTGATATCGTAATAGCTGATCATCACCAGCCTCTGGGAGACCCTGTCGGAGTTCACCACTTCAACACTCACATACTGGGGTTCAACGGCTCCGAGGAAATCAGTGGAGCAGGAACCGCCTATCTTCTGGCAAAGGCTCTGGATTCTCGAAATGCAGACTTATCCCCGATGGCCATTGTAGGCGCGCTTGGCGATCAGCAAGACAAAGCCGCCAAGAGGGGGTTCAAGGGCCTCAATTCGGAAATTCTGAAGGACGCTGTTGACTCTAGACTGATCGAGGTGAAACAGGACCTGATCTTTTTCGGACGGCAAACCCGACCCGTTCACAGAGCAATCGCATCAACGACAGATCCCTTCCTACCCGGACTGAGCGGGGAGGAGGATCGTTGTTTAGCACTGTTGGACGCTGCCAGCGTTCCCACAAAGATAGAGGACCGGTGGAGAACAATATCTGATCTGTCGCTGGACGAGAAGCAGCGGATTGTCGAGAAGATCGTTGCGCACATAATCTCGCTAAACTTGAAAGGAGAGATCGTAATGGACCTCATAGGGTCCGTCTACAGCCTCCTCAGGGAAGACCCCGGTACATCCCTCCGGGACGCCAGAGAATTTGCAACTCTGCTGAACGCATGCGGACGGATGAATCGAGCAGCGCTAGGAATCGCCATCGGCGTCGGAGATCGTGGAGATTCGTACAAGGCCGCCCAGGAGGTATATGCGCAATACAAGACCACCTTGTCAAAGTACATGAATTGGATCGCCACATCGCCAAACGCCATGCGTCGGGGCCGGCATGTCGTTATAGTAAACGGTAATGGAGTAATCGATGAAAATATGACCGGAGCCGTCTCCTCCCTAGTCTCTTCGTCAAACCTCTTCGGCGATAAAGTCACAATAGTGACGACAGTAACCGCCTCGGGAGATGCAAAAGTCTCGACGAGGGCGACAGAACGGCTCGTCGAAAAAGGAGTGAACCTCGGCAAGACCCTACAGAGCCTAGCACCCCGACACAGTGGAGTGGGCGGAGGACACGCAATCGCAGCAGGCGCGACAATTCCCAAGATCGAACTAGAACGATTTCTGACCGAGCTCGAATCCTCCATAGAAGGACTGCTCGATTGATCAAAGCACGCGTAAGAATCAGATCCCGCAGTACAGCCATGTCAAAGTCGATCGTCAAGAGCTTGGAACCAGACAACGCAGAAATGAAGGGACTCAATATTCTAACTCGAGCCACCGCCAATTACGTGTCTTTCTCGATCGTCTTCGATGGCCGAATTGAAACCTTCATATCCACCTTGGACGACCTCCTCCGCTGCGTTCAAGCTGCAGATGCTACGATTGGAATGATCAGTAAAAACAAGGCAAGCTAGATCACATGTCAAAAGCTACGAAAAAGGTTCGAGACAAATGGAGAGTCAAAGAGTGGTATTCAGTGTTCACTCCGTCGTATTTTGGAGAGCAGAACGTTGCTAACATCCCGTGCGAAGATCCGAAGAAGCTAGTTGGAAGAGTCGTCGAAACAACGCTCTATGACATCACAAACGATTTTTCTCACCAATCGACTAAGCTCTATTTTCTTGTCGTGTCAGTCGCGGGAGACCGCGCGGAGACAATTCTCAAGAGCCACGAGTATTCAACGGACTATCTACGAAGCCTTGTCAGGCGAGGCAGCACTCGAAGCGATGGAATATTCACCGCCAGCACCATCGACAAGTACCTAACCAGGGTCTACATCGTCGCATTCAGCCACGGTAGAATCAAAGGCTCACAGGAGCACGCGGTCAGGCAGGTCATGGGCAAGATCGTTGCGGAGAAGGCATCGAAGCTTACTTATTCGCAGATGTGCCACGAAATGGTCTTGGGAAAAATGGGATCGGACGTTTACAACGAAGCTAAGAAAGTCTGTCCATTGAGGCATGTAGGTGTCAGAAAGTCCAAGCTGTTGTCCATGCCTCTGAGCCTGGAGGAACCTCAAAAGCCGCCCGAGGAAGAGATACTCACAGCTGTTCCAGAAACTGTGTCTCAATAGTTCGAGAGTTTGACGCTTCAATTCGGCAGCTCTGGCATCCGAGGCAAGTACGCGGACTCGATCACTCCCGAAACCGCCTTTGAGCTCGGGAGGATCCTGCCCAAGGCACTGGGTCCGAGACTGGCTCTGGGGAGAGACCCAAGACATTCGGGATCGGTCCTGCGAGCCGCCTTCCTATCCTCAGCCCTCGAAGCAGGCACCGAAGTCACTGACTATGGTATGATCCCTACTCCGGCATTGGCCTATCAAACTCGAGGTATCGAAGCCGATGGAGGAGTGATGATAACCGCGAGCCATAATCCCGCTGAATACAATGGCTTCAAGATTTTCAACTCAAAAGGGGAATCTCTAGAAGACTCGACCATTCTTGTCACAGACACCCCAGCAAAGAACAAGCCGAAACAGGAATACATGCAGGGCCGAGTCCGAGGAGGAGAACCTGAAGCCTACACAAAGCGCCTGTCTTCAATACCGTTCAAGAAAAAATGGCGCGTGGTCTTGGACACCGGGAACGGCGGAACAGGAATCCTGGCTCCCGAGATTTACAGGGGTACGGTCGGAAACGTCACCGCAATAAACTCGTATCCTGACGGGAACTTCCCAGGTCGTGGATCCGAACCGACGAGAGAGAGC
>VBBG01000199.1 GCA_005882905.1 Candidatus Bathyarchaeota archaeon
CCCCCTATTCTTTCAGCTGGAGTTTTGGCGATGGCAGCAGCTCCACATCCAATCCCGCGACACACATGTACTCATTGCTAGGGTCCACCACAGTTTCTCTCAATGTGACTGATGCTAGCGGTCTCAAAGCTAGCTCTAGTCAGAGTGTCAGTATCGCCTCGGCTCCAGCAGTGATGTATAGTCTCAGTCCAACATCTCCCGAGGCGACTTCGCCTGTAATCTTCACGGCAAACGCAACAGGTGGCGTTGGCACCTTCACATATAGCTGGACGTTCGGCGATAGCGGCACTTCCTCCTCTAATCCTGCAACCCATACCTACACAAATTCAGGAAGCTTCACGGTGACGGTGACCGCAACTGACGCTAACGGCGGTAAAGAAACGTCGAGTCAAACGATCAACGTAGCCATTTCTCTGGCCGTAACCTTCACCCATAGTCCGTCCTCTTCAATTGTAAACCAGCCTGCAACATTCACCGCAACCGTGTCAGGTGGAGTTGGAACCGCTAAATTCAGCTGGAACTTCGGTGACGGTGCCAGCTCAACAGCCGACCCTACAACTCACGCCTACACTACTCCCGGATCGTTCAGAGTAAACGTGACTGCTACTGATTCTGACGGGGTTGGGGCCACGTCGAGTCAGACCATTACTGTGATTGCTCCTCTGAGCACGAGCTTCAGCTATAGCCCGCCTTCGCCTCAGCTCGGGCAACAAGTGATCTTCACGGCTTCGGCTAGTAGTGGGTCAACTCCATACTCCTTCAACTGGTCCTTCGGTGATGGATCAACGGGCGTAGGCTCATCAGTTACCCATGCATATTCGTCGGTAGGCGACTTTACTGCTGTTCTAACGGTCAATGATAGCGGTGTTCCGAACCAGACGGCTAGTTCGCAGCGGACCGTAACTGTAAGTCCGGTTCAATTGGCAGCCAGTTTCACCTACAGTCCATCCTTGCCGCAGGCGGGACAACAGATCACATTCGCAGCCTCAGGGTCAGGAGGGACAGCGCCCTACTTATTCTTCTGGACGTTTGGTGACTCGTCAAATGCTACAGGGTCAACAGCAGCTCACACATACTCATCGACAGGAAATTTCAGCGTCACACTGACCATCAAGGATAGTGGCTCGCCACAGCAGACGGCCACCTCCTCCACAGCAATGGATGTCTCTCCGACGCCTACTTCTACGGCTGTAGCCTGTCCAGGAACGGGCATCGTCGGTGTAAGCCTGGTATGCGGTGTCACAGTCGTCGACACCGCGTCTGGGATTATCAGCGTGCCAACCGGCTTCGTCTCGGCCAATTCGACTATCGGTTGCTGCCTCTCTAGCGGCTCATGCACTGTGAACATAACCTCAACAGTCGCAGGCAACCTCGGAGTATCCGCAAGCTACGGAGGAGATGAGTCGTGAGACTTCAACGGTGGTTACTTGTGCTCGGTCAACTCCGACGGTGGGCGAGGACACTACCTGTTCCGCTACTGTGACCGACACATCGCCTGGCATGATCAATACTCCTGCTGGCAACCTGACCTTCACTCCTATCGGCATCTGTGCACTGACGGGCACTGGAGCTTCGGCCAGCTGTTCAACGAACATCGCTACAACAGCCGTAGGAACGCTCTCGATCTCTGCCACCTACCTCGGCGACTCGAATCACAATGCCAGTTCGGGAATCACGACAATCATTGTGTTCCCGCTCCCGCCACCACCCCTCGTGGCCGATCTTGCCTTCAGCCCCAACAGCCCTGTAACGGGTCAAACGGTCAACTTCACAGCGACCGTTACCGGCGGATCGCCCCCCTACACCTACTCTTGGAGCTTCGGCGACGGCACCACTGACTCTGGAAACCCTGCCAGCCACACGTATGAAAACGCCAACACCTACTCCGTCGTCCTGATCGTGACGGACGCGAACGGAACAACCTTCTCTGACACCAAATTACTCGCCGTAAAAATCACACCAAATCCCCCCATTATCCTTACAGTTCCAAGCAACCAGTCGATCGATCACGGTTCAAATCTAAGATTCAACGTGACAGCGGTAGAGGACTCGCCACAGCAGATTAGCATATCATGTGTGTCCTGCCCTAGTCTAGGTGCCGATTTCACATCCAACAGCGGCCCCGGTGCCGCATATGGAACGTTCAGCTGGACCCCCACCGAAGCGCAAGCCCCGGGAGTATATTTTGTAGTCTTATCCTCAACTGATGGATCTCAGATCGTTAATGCCACAGTCGCGATAACGGTTAACGAGGATAACACACCGCCAACGCTACATGTTCCAGGAACTCTCACCGTCCGGGACGGCGAAACACTTCAGTTTGTAGTGAACGCAACAGACTCCAATGCTCCGCCCGAGAACCTCACCTTGACCGCCACAGGGCTTCCAGACGGTGCATCATTCGACCCGGTGACAGGGGTCTTCTACTGGCCCATCCAAGGGGTCCAGCCTGGCCCGTACACTCTAACCTTCACCGCCATGGACAGCGGCACGCCTCCTCTCCAGGATTCGCAGACAGTCGTGGTCCATGTCAATAATGGCAACGGCCGATGTTTCATCTGCGAGATGTTTCTTGAATCGCAGCTAGCCGTGAACCCGAGCCCATTGGTCCTCATCCTGCGGGCGATGGTTGCGTTGATGGGATTTCTCGGAGTAATAGCAATGAAATATTTGAAAGATCATGGACGAGAGAGGTTCAAACACACGGTCCAACATTCTGGCCATGTTGAGAACGCATCATAAAGCTGTCTCTTTTCTAGGCTCCTCTGAGTGTCCGTGATACCAGCGATTTCTGGGCTCTAAATAGGCCTGTCTCCGACAGCAAGGAACCAGTCTGTACAATAGTCATACTTCTGAGAATAGTTGCCGCTAAACTCTTTTACCCGCGACCTCCAAACCTCGTCCGTCGCTGAATTGCAGATCCACCGGCCCAGCACTGTCAGTTCGTATTGGGAACTGATGAAGCCGAGAATAGTTCTCCTGCTGGACTTCACCGCTCTGACGGCGTTTCTCGCCGCGCCTTCAAACATCAGCATCATTCGACTCGTGGCAGTCATTGCGGCGGGCACGCTTGCTTCTGGAGGAGCAGGGGCGCTCAATAGCTACCTCGACGAGGACATCGACAGGTCAATGGGACGAACCAGTCGTCGGCCCATCCCTCAGGGAGATATCTCCCCGTTCAAGGCACTGATCTTTGGCCTAGCGCTGATATTTGGAGGATTGGTTATATCTGCGCTCTATCTGCCGTTACTTGCAGGACTCTTCATTCTCCTAGGGGCCGCGATCTACGTCCTCTTCTACACGAAATACTTGAAGAGAAGATCTAGCCTCAACATCGTCTTGGGAGGCTCAGCCGGGAGTTGCGCGCCCTTGGCCGGGTGGGCCGCAGCAACCGGAAATCTTTCCGCCGCTGCGCCCTGGCTGATGGGCTTACTGGTCTTCGTCTGGACACCAAGCCACTTCTGGGCGCTCGCCATGAGAGCAGTCAGCGACTATGCCAAGGTTCGGATTCCAATGCTACCTGTTGTAGTAGGAGAGAAGAA
>VBBG01000094.1:0-5674 GCA_005882905.1 Candidatus Bathyarchaeota archaeon
AACCCATGGAAGCTTCAAGTTCCTCCCGAGCCAAGAACCTTCCAGCGTCTGTCACAGATTCGCATCCCAACACTCCTCATCATCGGCGACAGAGACGTCCCTGCCCAGATACTAATGGTGGACAACGTTCACACTCACATCCCCGGTTCCAAGAAGGTTCTGATTCGAGGGGCCGATCATATCGTTAACATGTCAAAGCCCGACGAGTTCAACAGAACAGTTCTCGAATTCTTGAAACAGCAGACCCAAGAGATACGAGCATAGACTCTCACTACTTCCCGATAACTGTGACCGTTGCTTGGATCAATACCCGGAAGGCTTCACCCCTTTCCTAGACTTCCTGTGCAGAAAATACACCATAGATCCGAAACGCGTATTCATCGAGTACAGCTCAAACCCGCCTCCACCCGTACAAGGCAGTAGACCCGGCTTCTATGACGGGCTCCTCTCATATCGCAGGAAAGACGGTCAACTGGAATTCCTCATCACAGTCTTCAAGATCGCCCAGGACCCACTGCTAACACTCGGACACGAATTCGCCCACCTGGTAGAGGACTTGAGGCTGGGCAGCGTTGACAAACAACTCGGTCCTCCAGATGATGCAAGAGAGAAGAAATTTGACGAGCAGGCAGGACGGGACCTTCTCGAATTCGGGATCGGGAACAGAACAGGAGAATAGGTCATGCGGCGTCTCCACGGGTCCCACATCGACCTGCTGCTTGCCATTTGCTGAAACAGTTCCAAAAGTGTGGGTTTGTACTCACCTGTAAGCCTTAGTGGACGCTCTCAATATATGCGCAGATAGCCTGTGGACTTTCCGAAGATTCCTTGCACAACAGATTACTCCAGAAGAACCTGAACAGCTCAGTACGCCTCCTGCGACTGTCAGCGGTTCTATTGATAATTGCGGCCAGCACCCTGTACTCCATCAACGTGCGCGGAGCAACCGGAAGCTTCGCATTCACCAACTACGAACTCGGAAGCACCCCCGGAACCACATGCCCCAACGCGCTTGCGAACTGTTACAACTTCGCGGCCGAGCCAGCGATTCGAGCCGACAATTCCGGGAACTTCTACGCATCCTCAGAGAATGGTCTCACAGGTGGCACTGTTGCCTGGAAGTCAACGGATGCCGGGCTCCACTACATCACACTCCAGTCACCGAACAGCGCCTCAGCGGGTAGCATGCAATTCTCGCCGGCAGGTGGAGACACAGACCTTGCTGTCGCATCCCTTCTCAATGGGAACGGCTTCTACAATGTGTACGTGGCAAGCTTAGCGCTGACCAACGTTTACGTGAGCACTAGCAGCGACGGAGGCAGCACATGGCTCCTCAACCCAACAGGCGCATCCGTACCAGGGGATGATAGACCTTGGATCGCAGCAGAAGGCACGGGCAAAGTCTGCGTCTCCTACCACAGCATCACAGCAACAAACGACATCTTCGTCACATGCAGCACGGACGCGGGCACTACCTTCGCCCAGACAGGGAACGCCTTCGACCCGAACCATCTCTGGCTCGCATCGTTCCAGAACGAGATAGGAAACTTGGCAATTGACCCCAACAGCCACAACATATACCAGTCCCTGAGCGGAATCGCAAGCGCGAGCGAGACGACCTGCCTGAACTGCAGCCTACACGCCGTCTGGCTGGCCGTATCCACGGACGGTGGATTGACTTTCACTGACCACGCGGTATACGTCAACCCCGACACCTCAGTCTTCTATGGGCACCAGTTCGTAAACGTCAGCGTTGACCAAGCCGGAAACATATACGTCATCTTCAGCGACGATCACAACCTCTACTACAGCTTCTCAACAGACCATGGAACCACATGGTCGGCACCATCCCAGATCAACCAGACTCCCTCCAGCACAGCAATCATGCCCTGGAGCGTCGCCGGTGGAGCGGGCAAACTGGACGTGGTCTGGTACGGAACCTCCTACTACCACGCTGGCACCTCACCCGACAACTATCCCTCAAGCGCCGCATGGTACGTCTTCTTCGCCCAGAACCTCCAAGCAACAACCCCAGGTAGCCAATTCTCCCAGACCACCGCAACACCAATAGTCCACTACGGCGGAGTCTGTGAATCGGGCGTAACGTGCAGCGGGAACAGAGACTTGTACGATGATTTCGGAGTAGCAGCGAGCCCAACAACAGGTCTAGCATCCATCATCTACAGCGATGACCAGTACAGCAACACACCAACCCAACCTGCAGGGCCTGGCTGTACTTCCAGCAGATCGAACACTTCCTACTGCGACAGCACCAATATCGCGACCCAGACATCCGGTACAGGAATATTTCCCTAACAGACCCACGAACAGCCCAAGAGGCCATGCGCCTCTTGGCCCACCCTTTTTCATGGGAAACGAATCAGAGGCTCCGGTTCTCTCCATCGCAACCAGATAATAATCCATGGCCTAGCGAGCCGTTGCTGTTAGTCCTGACACCTACTAGCCACTAAATTCTCTACGTAATAGGGTCGAATGGGCGATCAGGTTCCTGATCACAGAATCATTGAAATGGCTGGAAGAGATCTTGGGAACTTGTTGGAACATGGATCTCGCTGCAAAGCTTGAGAAGACGTTCAACATACCCCGGCTTGCACTCGCATTTCTAGCCATAATCTTCGGTATCCTAGTCCTAGTCTTTCCATACATACTCAACGTGCTGGTCGCGCTCTTCCTAATCCTCTGGGGCCTAATGGAAGCGCTCGGCTCCATGGGCAAGTCTACTAAGCGATAGCGGACGGCGGTTTGATCTAGAAGGCCAAAGATTATTCCCAACCGGCCCCCACCTCCCTACCACTAGGTGGGCTAGGTTTGGAAGAGAGTAATGTCGATATGACAGGCAAGGTCTGCCTGATAACAGGCGCCAATTCTGGCATAGGCAAGGCTACAGCGCTGGGTCTTGCCAAACTTGACGCAACCGTCGTGATAATTTCACGGGATAAGGACAAGGGAGAGGCGGCCCTTCTCGAGATCCGGACTAGGAGTGGCAACAAGAATGTTGATGCCATGGTAGCAGACTTGTCAACTCAGGATTCGGTCCGGGAGCTGGCTCACGATTTCAAGGCTCGATACAAGAAGCTACATGTTCTCATCAACAACGCAGGAGTCTTCCTCCCCAAGCGAGTTCCAACCGTTGACGGGCTAGAGGCCACATTTGCAACAAACCATCTGGGACACTTTCTTCTGACAAATCTACTGCTGGACGTCCTGAAGGCGAGTGCGCCCTCGCGAATCATCAACATAACATCATCAGCCCACCGCGGGACGGAGATGGACTTCGAAGATCTTCAAGGCGAGAAGAAGTACAGTGGATTCCACGCCTATAGCCAGTCCAAGCTGGCCAATGTCTTGTTCACATATCAGCTGGCAAGGCTCTTGGAGGGAACGGGGGTCACGGTCAATTGCCTTCATCCCGGCGTTGTCAGGACGGGCTTTGGAAAAGACCAGCGTGGCCTCATGTCCATGCTCATCAGCGTTGGCAGTCCTTTCATGATGAGCCCGGAGAGGGCAGCTAGAGCAGCGATCTACTTGGCAACTTCGCATGAACTGGAAGGGGTCACAGGGAAACATTTCTCGAAGGGAAGAGAGGAACGATCGTCAGAGAAATCCTATGACATGGCGTCAGCAGAACGACTGTGGAAGATCAGCGCCGAACTGACCAAGATAGCGTCCTAATATCGCGAGCATTTCCAATAACGTCCCTCGAGTCTTGCTAAGGGCTTGGACGAACTTCTCTTCTGAGGACATCATATGCGACGTGCCCGTCCGGCTCATTTACCACTATCACGATGTCTCCATGGCCTAGGAACGCATCGATGATGTTGACGCCGTTGCGATACAGAAGCTCTGTAATGTAGGATGCAATGCCCGGCGTATTCCAGGCGTCCATAGGCAGGAACAGGGAGAGTTTTGCAACCCTGTTCTGCGCGTCGATGATGTTCAGATGTCGCAGTTTTGTCTTGATCAAATCATAGTCGTGTGACGGGAGTATTATCTTGATCGAGTTTGTTAGCGGGAATATGTTGGGGAAGTCGGAGAGTTCCGCTCCCAATTCGGAGAGTTCCTGCAGTATCTTGGGGATATCTGGTCTGCGGACCTTTACCGTAACGTCTGCAACATCCCCGGAGAGGGATATCCTCAGGTTGGCAAGAGCTTTGGCTGTGTCGAGGGTCTTCGTCTCGCCAAGTGTGTCGGAGAATCTCTTGATCGCTACGACTAGGGTGTTGATTGTTGTTTTGCGTCCGGTGAGTTCTTGGACTTGGGGCTGGATGTATTCGGCGATCGCGTGGAAGTTTGTCAGCTTCATTTTTAGACACTGGTAGATTGGATAGTTCCTGGTTAGGATCTGGCGTACGGCCTCGGGGACGGTGACGTTGTTGCTGTGGACCGCCATCGCCGATGTCTTCTTCCATTGTAATGAAACGTGGCTCACAAATAAAAGGTTTATATACAATGTAATAGCTGTTACAGAATTGCAATAGGAAGATACCTATGCAGAACCAAAATTTCCCCGCCTACGTCTTCGCGACCGTTAACAACGGCCAAGCGAAGAAAGTGGTCGAGGAGCTAAAGAACAACCAGAACATCGACCTCGTCGCACCAGTAACCGGCAGATTCGACCTCGTCCTACGCATCAAGCCAACAATGCCAGAGCAGATTCTCGAGACAGTCAACATGATCCGGAAGATCCAAGGCATCCAGACTACTCAGACATTCTTCGGAATGCACGGCTTCCAGAACGGCAACACCCTTCAGAGCACGGTGCCATTCGGCATCAGCCTCTTCAACGTCACTACACCAATCGAGAGCGTCATCAACCAGCTCAAGAGCTTCCCAGGCCTTATCGAGGCATGGACAGTTCCAGGACAGTTCGACGTACTAGCTCTCTGGCAGGCAAAGAACTCTGACGAGATCGTCAAGTCCGCGTTCGAGAAGTTCCCCAGCCTCACGGGCATCGCCCGGAGCGAGACTCTTCTCTCCTACGCACCCTTCTTCAAAGCATAAGACGACAGATTAGCTCCAAGACCAAACCCCCTTTTTTCTCATTCAGAGCGACCAGCGGTCACGCGCGTAGGATTCTGTGACTCTGCCCGTCCCAGTCTAGGCCAACACTTATGAAAATCAGGCCCCTTGTCGCCTCGACATGATCGACACTTCTTGGCATGAGGGCCTGAGAAACGTTCCAGGATTTTCTCTACCTGTACTGGCCAGCGCGGGACTTGAAAGCCGCGCGAGTAGAATTGCGGAGCGGGTCGTCAAGGCACATCGATTTCTCAGCAAAACCCTGGAATTTACACCTCCATCCGCGCTACTGGTACTCTCGATCGCAGACTGGCCCAGTCGATCTGGGACCCAGGTGTACGGGATGCCGCATTTCAGAGCAGGGAACCTCATCGTCGCAGGTCAGCCCGCAGATTTCTGGCAGGGATTCGTTAGCATGATAAGGGAAGAATCTGCTGAGTCTCTGAAACGGGCCGAAGAAGTCTACCGAGGTCCTAACGGAAGTATCGATTTTTCGCCCTTTTTCGATATGCTAGCGGTTCATGAACTAGGCCATATCTTCCACGACCAAGTGCCCTTCCGTTTTCCTCGGGCATGGCTTACCGAGTTCTTCGCCAATCTCTGCCTACATGCTTACGTTGCCTCTGTAGAACCT
>VBBG01000094.1:5747-17472 GCA_005882905.1 Candidatus Bathyarchaeota archaeon
GGAACTACGGTTGGTACCAGTGTCGCCTCCATGTAGCCGCCAAGCACGTCTATGACGAGGGCGGGATTCGCGCCCTTCAGAAGCTCTGGAAGGCTTTTCTCGTCGGCGACGCACAATTATCCGATCTGTTGAACCGAAAAGTACACCCGAAAATCGCGGAGGTAGCCTCAACATGGCCAAAGTAGATGACTCGTTCGGATTTAGTTTCTGAGCTCCCGTTCTTTTTGCCGGAGTTATTGCACGTTGTCGTTCCATGGCAACGGCCTCAAGGCGCAATGACCAGATGAAGGAAGAAATTGGTCAACAAATAGACATGGAACATCTCATCTTCAGGTGAGGGGTAGAACTGACAGACAAAGACCCCGCGTTCGAGAGTCTCAGGGCCTGGATCTTGGAACTGCCCGGAGTTAGTGAAGCCGCTCACAGGTTCGGGGGCACCGAATTCCAAGTGGACGGAGTCGAGTTCATGCACTCACACGGACCCACATGGCTGGACATTCGGCTCTCCAGAGACGACCAAGCATCAGTATTGAAGAGCGGACAAGCCCTTCCACACAGATTCGCACCTCAAGCCGGATGGGTCAGCCTCCGAATCAAGAGCTCACAAGATCTCGCGAACGGAAGGAAGATCATACAGCTCGCATACGAGTACGCGAAGAAGAATCTGGAAGAGATCAAGTCTAGAAGAATGAAGACGAAACTCGAATGAAGATGTCACACTAAAATATCAGCACAATACTGAACCAGCTCTTAGAATTGCCGAAGACATTTGCAATCGAACAATCCTACTTTTTCAAATCCGCTCCCGAGAGAGTCTTCAATGCCCTGACTGAGCCGAAATCGCTAGAACGATGGTTCCTTTCGAAGGCAAAGCTAGTTCCGAAAAAGGGCGGAAGCTTCTCGTTCAACTGGATCGGCGGCTACCACATGATCGGCAATCTAAAACGATTCGAACCTAACAAGACCGTCTCCTTCTCATGGACGGACAAGCTGGAGAGCGGAAAATTGGCGAAGACCCTCGCCTCATTCGAGGTCTCGGGCAAAGGTAAGGGCACGTTGCTGAGGCTGCACCACACAGGCTTCAAAGACCCCGAGCACTTTGCTGAATGCTCGTCAAGATGGGGATACTATTTGACCAACATGAAGTCAGTTCTCGACCACAGAACAGACTTACGGTCGAAGTACGACTGGTAGACTCGGGCCGAGGAACTAGCCGGACGGTGAGGAAGATGATTCTGGAACATGCTCAAAACGTTAGTCGCGGCTGAAGTGGGCGGCTCGTTGAGGCACCGTAATGAGGATTCGGCTCAGAGGTTAGGCTCTGGTCCTAGGTGTGGTCCCGTGGCTTCGTCGGGATCTTGCGGCCCGGTTACAGGCTCAACTGTTTTTCTTGCGGGCCTCATGCCGTTGATCGCGACAAGGAGTGCTAGGGAACCTGTCACCACCGCAGCCGCAAGTATTCCTGTTGGTAGCCCTTGGGTCAGGTTTGGAGTGGAGGTTCCGCCAAGGTGCGCGACATATGTCGGGTCGTGTTGTAGAGCCTGGCCAGACCAGACGGGATACGAGATTCTATAGAGGAACTGCGTCGCGCTATAGTCCAGGTTTGATGATGACGGTAGGCCAGCGATGTCCGGCAGTTGGCCCCCAACGTATTGTTCGGCGCTGACGAGGGGTGCGAAATACTGGCCTTGAAAGGCGCCTGGGGGAAGTGAGTCGATGGGCGAAGCAACGTATACAGCAGGATAAGTTGCCAGGGTGTTTGTCAAGGTGTAGTTATCCTTGAACCGGAACTCGTACGCGACGATGTCGTCCACCTTGACCTGTGCTGCGTTGAAGGACGAGGCGGGCTGGTTTGTCTGAGAATTGTAGGGCGCGTTGCCAGCCTCTACTGTCAGTTGTTTCGATGCTAATGTTAGAGTTGCATGGAGGAGTGAGAGACTCAGCCCCTGGAGTGTGACTCCTGGACTCCTTGGTGGAATTAGCGTTACGTTGCCGATCTGATAGCTGGTCTTCAGAAAGGTCGTATTTCCACTTACTGAATAATCGTAGAACATGGATACATGGTCAATCATCGCGTATGATGCCGACATTCCCCCTCCATAGCCGTAGCCTGGTTGGGTAGCGTTGATCAGAATAGCCTGAATCGAACCGTATGTAATACCCCAGCCATAGTGAGGAGTTCCGTTGATGAGGGTCTTGTTCACCGGGTAAGGCGTGAATGTCTGCGAGGCGTTCATTATCAGAGCATATCTCAACTCTGTCGTGCCCGAGGTGTAGTTGGCGTCAAGGTAGCCGTTATTGTTCGTGTCGTTGTAGACTTCCATCGCGAGGAGCGCGTTGCCTACGAAAGCCCTGGAACCCGAGGAAGTGTTGTATGCCTGGCCGACGAACGAGAAGACTGGTGAGTCTGCCTGGTTCGAGTGTAGAGCGAGAAACATCACATGCGTACCGTTGATGCTAATCCAAGAATACCAGAGTAATAGGGTGCCGCCAGCATAATATGGCACCTGGATGTCTCCGCTCGCATATTCCTGCGATAAGGGAATCGATGAAGACTGTGCTTTAGCCAAGCCGGGTGCTTGGAGGAACACGGTTGAAAACGCCACTAATGACAGAAGGACGACGACGAATATTCTTGACCTTCGCAAAGGCATCGTTATTCACTATCAACATCCCTCCATATAGTTCGATGCTGTCGAAGCATAGTTCGAGAGTGTCATACACGATTCGCATCTCAATGCCCAGGGAATCTCGGCTTGATCTTCCAGTCCTGCCATGTCTCGTACCAGAAGAGACCTGCGGAAGCGGCGTTGAGTAGCAGGGCTACTACAGCGAAAGGCGATGAAAGAAACCCTACAAGCAATGTAAAGTATAGAATTAAGGCAACGGTCATGACAGACGCGTACAACAAGTGGCGGGGCACGAAGACGCTTCTAATTATGACGAAGTTTCTAACAAGGCCCACCCGAATACGAGTCTTTACCCGATAATTACCTAACGGCTCCTTCAAGATTAGCCCAGCAGCCTCAAGCTTCTGCAGGTGGAACAACGCAGAACTCGGGCTCGCAAAGCCCATCGCATGCTGAATCTCACGCAACTGTATGTCATCCTTTGAGTGGGACTGGATATACACGTAGATGAGCATCGCTGTGTCTGAGAGCTTCAGGCCAGGCCCCATCTCTCTAAGGAAACCGAATCACAAACTCATTAGGATGCCTCCCTGAGTTATAGTTCGATACTATTGAACCCCGGTTCAGGAACATCGAATGCCACTTGGAGACAATTTGGATTGAACGCAATTCCTCCAACCTATACGCCTCCTCGTCCCCCGCCTGCTGGAAAACCGCTTACTAACCGCCAGAAATTAGCCCTAGTCGCGACGATTCTAGTCATTATCTCAGTGCTCGCGTTATTAGTGTGGCTTGCTCAACATCGTCTCTAGCCGCTGGGCCAACCGTTCGTGCTTTCCAGGTCGCAAGCAGGCCAGGAGGCTTGTTGCCATGCCACCGAGATGAGGCTAAATGTGCTGACTAGTGTTCGATTGTGTCCTTGTTCACACTGTCGATACATACAGTGCTAATCTGTGTCGTCCGTGGTAAGCGGTGTACATGAACGCTTTATGCACGGGTGCATGTTAGATCCTTCGATAACGATTGCAGGTCCAGAGTCCGTTAGCTGGCGAATTAGGGAAGTGTATGAGGTGCACACTGTTTCACAGGCCGAGCGTTGCGGTGTGCCTTGTTTGTGGAATCGGCTTGTGTGAGAAGCACGCGTACCAAGACGGAGGAGAGATGGTCTGCTCGGATCATGTTTCCGACACGCTTCGGCAACAGCTGAAGTGAAAGATCTTCGCCGCGGTTTGGACTAGGACTCTGCTGACCGCTTGGAGGATCCGCCAGAAGAATACTGGAAAGGCTGTCGAGGCCCAACGAGAATGTCGCGATCGAAGCAAGCACACTTGATAGAATGAATGCTCGGCCAATAGAGTCACAGGCTGTTTGTTGATCCCGAATAGCATCCAACTCTAGATTATCCGATTTCACAACGTCAGGCTTCTCGGGAACGGCCTAGGACAAGAATGTCCAAAAACACCAGTGGACTTAGGGGCTTTCTTAGATAATGGGTCGTAAGAATTCGTGATCTGAGAATAACATAGGAGGTGAACTCGTAGTCATGTCAGTTTCAAAGCCCAGCCGTAGGAAGCTCTGGATTATTTTAGTGGTAGTGGTCGTTGCTGTGATTGTCGTCGCATCGGTTGCCTTCATCACACGCCTAACCACCTTCGCCCCACCCGCACCGAGCGGACCCAACGTGACGATCTGGAATGGCACCTTCTGTTCGGACAGTGGAAACTGTGGATACGTCCCGACCGTCAAGAACGTCACAACAGGGACCACGGTCACTTGGACGAATACTGGTGGAATGCCACACACCGTGACGACGTGCGACTCAGCTCACTACAGCTCAGCAGGCTGCCCGGCGCAGGATGCCGCCGGTCTCGACAGCTTCACTTCAGGCCCAATAGATTCAGGGAAGACTTTCTCGTACACGTTCACGACGACTGGAACGTACTACTACTATTGCACACCGCACCCGTGGATGCGAGGAGAGATAGTAGTTCAATGAGTCAGACACAGCCGGAAGAGAGTCTGGTTCATCTGTCAAGCCGTCGAACGAACCTCGCCAATTCCCCATTTTGGCCCGGATTTTTCAGATATCCTCGGCCTTTGGATGATCTAGTCTTTCGTGGATTGAACGTGAAGTTGTTTTCTTGGGCCTTTGGCAGCTTTCGCGATCTTGTCGAGCGCCTCTTTGGTTCCCTCTTCGAGGCGGGATCTCACAAACTCCTGCGCAAAAACAGGAATTTCAGAAAATTGAATATCCCATGAAACATCAATCTTCGTCTTCCTCGCTCCCAGCGGAATCAGCTTGATCTCCCTTGACCCTCGCAACGGTCCATCGATCATAATCATCTGTATCGACTCCTTCGGTACTAGCTCGATTCTCTGCATACCTTTTCTTCCCATGAATCCAACAACGACCTCCCGCTCGACCAGATTAACCTCCTTCCGAATGTTGCGGATCGAGGCCAGCCCACTCCAGTATTCAGGGTCCCTGTCCACATCAGAGACAATGTCCCATACAACATCCCGGGACGCGTCTACTTCGTGGATTTGATTGATTGTCACCATAGGATCGTCTCCATACCCATAGCCGCTTCATAATATGGGCTTACGGGAGAAAAGGCCACGCCGTAACGGAATTGTTTGTGAGCCAGAACACTGGCCTGCAAGCTCGAGAAGCCACAAGGTCCTCTCTGTTCCTAAGTCGATCCCCAACGACTCTCGCGTTTTTGGACATTTATAGGAAAGAGAAGGAAGTGGCCGGACTGAAGCCGCTTGTCGGTCCGGGACAAAGCGTACTCGGATCTCATGAGAGAGCTCTGGGGCTCGCCAGACGTCTGGAATACGAAGAAGTCATACACTGAGATTGCTTCGAAATTAGGCGTCGACGAGGAGACTGTCAGAAACCGGATCAAGCACCTCAGAGAGAGCGGATTCCTGCTCGGCTATCGAGTCGTCCCGAACCCCGCCCTGCTCGGACGTGCGTTTGCTTCGCTTCGCATCGAGTTCAAAGACCGAGACTCTAAGCAGGCGGCAATCCCACGACTCGCCCAGACGGGCGGCGTCATCAACATCGGCAGCACCTACGACAAGAGCGTGCTGGTTACACTGTTTGCCGATGAAAACCAGGACTTCCAAAAGCTCATAGCCAACACGGGGATCGATGGCCAAGTCACATTAGTGCCCGGGATCGGGCTCAGGACGACCAGCTTTCGCATGACCAGACTGGACTGGGAGATAGTCAGTCTCATGTTGAGAGACGCTGAGAGGAAGCTGGACGAGATAGCCAAGCAACTCAGAGTCTCTACCAGGACTGTTAAACGGAGGGTCAACATGATGATGGAAGACGCCGCAATCTTTGCCATGCCCATCGTCGATCTGAGAAGGACCGAGGGGATATCCTACCAGCTCAGGGTTCAGATCGAACCGGGCAGAAAGTCTCAGGTGGAGAAACTTGTCGCCGCCAAGATAGGCAATGTTGTATTCCAAGCCTCTGATTCACAGAACGGCTCTATCTTCGGCTTTACAGGCGCAAACGTTGCTGAGGGAAACGAGATTCTCGAATGGGTCAGAGCCCAGCCCGGGGTTGAATCGGCGACCATGAATATTGCAGAGAAAGTGGTGCATGCCTTCGACTGGCTGGAAGGCGAGGTCGCTAAACGTATACCGGCCCGTCAGGTTCAGCGAAGCTCTGACGGTAAGAGAGAACGGACAATAACGGTGTAGTAGTCGAGGCGCTAGACCTGGGGTCCAGGTCCTGTAGCGGGCTGTTCTCGGGAATGGTAGTTCAATCGCATTGACATGAAGGTTCCCGAAACCACCATTCCGTAAATCCCAACAGCGACCAATAGATGGACCCACGCGACTGCTAGATTGCCAGTGTTGAGAGTGAGGAATCCGAGGATGATCTGGACCACGATCGCAAGAACCAAACCTATCGAGAGGCCTTGCAGTGGCCTGAACGGTGGCTTCGAGGTCTGAGCAACGATTAAGGTGACTATTGCGAGTGCTAGGACTATGAACCCAGTAATTGCGTGAGGTATCCATGAGATATAGTCGAATGTTAGGAGTCCGCCTAGCGCGATCTGGATGAATACGAGGATCATTGTCACCCGAAACAGGTCTCGAACTTTCACTCTGCCTGCCTGCCTTTGCCTTTGCGCAACCAGCTTTAGCTTTAACTCATCCCCTAAGCTTGTTCGCGTTCTTGGACAATTTCCTAGGAACTGTCGTCAGGGGCCTCTGATCCTCGGGTCCTGGCACTGTAGGCCTAACGCTTCCTGAGAAGCGCCGAAGGGTCTCTAGCGAGCTGTCCAGAAACGCGACTAGTCTTAGGACTTCGCTTAGATAATCCAGGCTAATAGTTAGTTCCATGTGAACAGAAATGGAAAATGGCCATTATCGAAGGAATGGGCAGAGGTGGACCCTCGTCTGGGTAGGAGTCTTCTTGGTAGCCATCGCAGCAGTAGTCGTTGCCCGCCTGCTGGTTCAGCCTGTGGGCTATCCGTGGTATCCTTTCGGCTTCGGCTGGATCTGGATCCCCTTCACATTCTTATTTCTCTTTTTCGTGCTGAGATGGTTCTTCTGGCCGTGGGGATGGGGCTACGGTCGTGGATACTGGACCGGTGACGATGCCTACTCCATACTGAGAGAGAGGTTCGCCCGGGGAGAGATCACCAAGGAACAGTTCGAGCAGATGTCGCGCGACTTGCAAGAGCACACACGGGCATGAGCGCGAATCTCAGCACTAGGGTGTTACTCCTAGCAATCCTCGAACTGATAGTTGGCGGAGTCGTAGTGCTCGGCGGTGCTGCGCTGATCAGCTTCTCGGTTGATGCCTCGGGCAAAGGTCTGGGAATCGTTCACGCGATACTAGGGTTGGTGGGGCTTTCCGCAGGCGTCTTACTGCTGGCAAAGAAGGGTATGGTGTGGACCCTGACTGTCTGGACTAACGTGTTGATCATTGTGTTCAGCACTGCATCCGAAGTCGCTCTGTTCGGTGCGGGCTCTCTTCCAAGCGACCAGTTCGTCGATTCGATAACTGGCACGACTGTGGCCGTTGTCATCGCCGCGGTGGTCATCGTTCTACTGATGAAGTCTGCTCTGAAATTGTTTCTGCGGAAACGGTAGGGAAAAGCTCCCCTCTCTTTGATACGGACGAGAAAGGACAGAAGTTTAGTAATAACTTGAGGATTTCTTTATCGGAGTGCCGGTGATCCCGAGGGGCGGATCATGGAAGCCTTGTCTGCACTGTCGGCGAAACTGATCAGATACGTCACGATAACGGCCAGCAGGAACGCGTTCGTAAGATGAACTACGACGATAACACCTGGTCCAAGGACAAGAGCGAAAACCCCCAGAACTACTTGAACTACATAGTCAGCTATGGATGCTATGCCTACTCTGAACAGCGTGGATCTTGAGCCATACTCTCTCACCGCGTAGACTGTCGCAACGATGAGCACTACGAATGTCAAGATTCCCCAGACTAAATGATAGATGACCGGAGACTGCAGGACTGTAGCGCTACCTCCTAGGATGACTTGGACGAACAGCATCATCCCGACAAGATTCGCCAAGACCCGACTGGGCTTCATGCTCCTAAGCCTGCCTTGCGTCAGCTAATAAATTGTGACGGGTCAAGAGCTCGGGTATGTCCGGAAACTTCCGCCTTTCTGTCTGGTTCGGCCCGCAAACACTGATTTTTCTTCGAAGCCGAGAACTAAGTCTTGACTTGGGTTTGTTAGCGAGAATGGTTAATACTCGAATCTAGGCTTCGAAAGGTCGATTTCAGGCTTCGCTAGGTGGCTCGTGCGATATTCGTCGCAATTCGAAGATTGCAATTCACAGCTTTGCTGTCTTGGAGAGCCATCTATTCAGCGGTCAAGGACAAGGAGCAGTCGGTTCAGCCGATCTATGGCGAGAGGTATCTTAGACGGCTACTCTGGTATCTTCTGGGCGGGACCCGTGGAGGGCCAAGCAGGGCTGAGATTCTCAAAGCTCTTCGCGAAAGGCCCTTGAATGCAAACCAGCTTGCCGGGGTTGTCCGTTTGGATTACAAGACGATCGAGCATCATCTGCGGGTCCTTGAAGAGAATGGTCTGGTCACCTCTTCACAGAAGGGGGCGTATGGCGCGGTCCTGTTTCTCACGCCAACAATTGAGCAAGCGTGGCCGCTGGTGGAGGAGATTTGGGGCAGAATTGGAAGAACCAAGATAAGAGAAGCAGAAAGGAGAGAATAGAGGAATCAGAGTTTGAGCTTGGCGTTGTGGCTCGCGGCCGTAGTGGCCTTTGTTAACATAGCTATGACGCTGGTCCTCCTTGGAATCTATCTGGGGACCTATAGAAAGATCAGGTCCTCCTTCACCATGGGCCTCGTCCTCTTCGGAATGTTCTTTGTTGTCCTGAACTTGGCGATTCTGGTGTTCTGGCTCTTCCTCTACCAGAACTCTGCAGCAGCTCTCGTTGACCAAGCGTCATTCTACATGCTCCTCGTCAATATTGGAGAAGCACTCGCGTTGGCAAACCTGTTAAGAGTGACCTGGAAATAGACCGGTCTGCTAGAGCTCGCGATACATTTAGCTCGCGCAAGCTTGGTCTTTCTCTGGATAGAATCTGGAACGAAAACTGGTATGATCTGGGAAAACCGTTAAAAGCGATTTTCTTGGAAGCGAGCTTCGAGATTTTTCTTGAAAAGCGAAGATAAGAAAGCTGAGAAAGAGTCCGAATCCGGACAAGACGGGATTTCGCGAAGAGAGTTCCTCAAGTACGGAGCAGGAATCGCAGTAGTCGCGGTTGGAGCTACAGCTCTGATGGGGAAGATACCACTCCCCTCAGAACAACCGAAGAAGATTCCTGCCGCGAACGATGGTTCAGAGCCGATCGTAGCAACGGTATCGGGAGATCAGGTGACCGTGATGAATGGACAGGTCATAGTCAAGACAAAGGACTCTGGCCTAGCCGCACTCATCACCGAAAAAGTCAACAGCGGAGACTAGATCTTGACATCTCACCGAGAGGCTCCCAAGATCTCGAAGGACCCTGTGGCTGATAATACCGACCTCTACGCCTTCGTCAGCCCAGACAAGCCCGACTCCGTGACGATTCTAGCAAACTATGTGCCACTGGAGGAACCAGCTGGCGGTCCAAACTTCAACGCGTTTGGAGACGACGTGCTCTACGAGATAATAATCGACAACAACGGTGATGGAATCGAGAACATCACCTACCAGTTCCGGTTCAAGACAAAGATAGGAAACCCGGACACCTTCCTCTACAACACTGGACCGATCACCTCTCTCTCCGACTCGTCCTGGAACGTGAAACAGTTCTACTCGGTGACGAAGGTTCGGGGACCGAGACGATCCGGCTCATCAACCGTGCTGGGCAACAATCTCCCGACTCCACCGGTCAACATCGGACCAAGGTCAACCCCGAACTATACTGACCTGGCGAATGCGGCGGTCAATACTCTAAGCGATGGGTCGAACGTGTTCGCGGGGCAGCGAGACGAGGCGTTCTATGTCGACTTGGGGTCGATATTTGACCTGGGGACACTCAGACCATTCCAGAATCTTCACCTCATTCCTACACCTGCCGCTCCAGGCGTGGACACGACAAAGGGGTTCAGCGTCCATTCAATAGCGATACGGGTCCCGAAGAGTTCGCTGACCCACGACGGTTCCAACCCGACAGACGCCTCGGACAAAGGCTCCGTGGTTGGGATCTGGGCGTCGGCCAGTCGACGCAAAGCGACGATTCTATCCGGCGATGGCGACGATGATGATGACGGTGGGCCCGACGATGATGCTTCTCCAGGATTCCAGACCGGACCCTTCACGCAGGTATCTAGGCTCGGAATGCCTCTCATCAACGAGGTAGTCATACCCCTCGGAAAGAAGGATCTCTGGAACATGGTGCATCCCCGTTTCGACTCGCAGTTCCTCGCATACTACCAGACTCCGGAACTACAGAAGCTCCTCCCAGTCCTCTACCCGGGGGTCTTCCCTAACCTTGCCGCCTACAGCAAGGCCAGAGCAGACCTCGTTGCGATCCTCCTAACAGGCATACCAACGGGAATAATTCCTGGCTTCCAAAACTTCACAGGCGCACTCCAGGCCGACTATCTACGCCTCAACATGGCGATTCCACCAAACACCAGCAACCCAAGCAGGCTTGGCATCGTTGGAGGAGATCTCGCCGGATTCCCCAACGGGCGCAGAGTCCTAGACGACGTGATCGACATAGAACTCAGGGCCATCGCCGGAGCGACCCTTCCACTGGTCGACAACGCGTTCACTCCAGACGGAGCAGCAGGCTTGGTGGCTGACGGAGTCGATTCCAACCCAGTACAATCCCCGAACTCGACACCCTTCCTATCAACGTTCCCGTATCTGCCCCATCCAGTAGCCGGATACGAACATTCCCACGACCCGTAGAGCAAGAAGCATGCATCATGTGGCCGCTGACGCCACCTGATCCGATCGTCGGAGATCACTCGCGCTTCTGAACTCGATTCGAGTGATTCTGGCGAAGCGACACAAGTGTCGTCAGGGAGTCTTACACGCTTAGGGAGAACCCCTTGTAATGATCGAAGGATGATGATCCGTAATAGGTCAGTGTATCAAGCATGACTTCGGTTGAATCGTGACCGATAGTCCATGATGTTCGGGAGAGTGATTCCCGATCTTTTTCAGCAGATGATTTTCCAGAGCGAGAAAGTTCCACTTCCCACGGTCGTACAGGCCGATGATATTCCAGTGCCAGTCTGAGCAGGGCATCATTTCGTTACGAATCTTTGACGGTTGGTCCCCGGCTAGAACCCTTCGAGGGCTGTGTTAATAGATCGCTCGGAAGTTGCTAGTTGCGGTAGATTTTGAGACAATTCACAACGCCCATGCTGGCAGTATTACTCGTCATCGCTCTTGTCATCGGGGCTGTTGGGGGCTATCTAGTCACCACCAGTCTCAACAACAACGCCTTTTCCTCCTATAACGACAACTACGGCGGTGCTATCGATGACTCGCAGAACGGCTTTGTCACCAGCGCCCCACTCGTCGCGGGCTTCACCAGGAACCAGTCCACTGCACCCTTCACGGGAC
>VBBG01000095.1 GCA_005882905.1 Candidatus Bathyarchaeota archaeon
TTCGACTGGCTGATTGTCTCAGGGACTTGTAGACCTTGTTCCTCACGAATCCTCGTAATGCCTTCTCGAAGACTCTCCACTGTGGACTGTCATGTTCGAAATCGTTTCCTCCGGGAAGCCGTCGTAGGAAGTCGGCGTTGACCCAGCCCTGGATTCTGGACAGGCCATGGGTCCGGTACTGGTCTAGACCGAAGAACTGGTGTTGGAGACAGGTGATGTGTTTCTGTTGAACACTTATTCCTGCCTCTGATATTCCGGCTCGGACCTTCGATATCGGCATTATCATGATCTCGCCCGTTATCCTTCCGTATTCCGTTGCAATGTTGACCGGAAGCAGCGTCGATCCTCTCAACTCCTCAGGCTTCACTTGCTCTCCATTGACAGAGACCTCGAAGGGTCCGTATCCTCGAAGCGCAAGAACGTTGGCCCGGGCCAGCAGAGCTCTCCGGACATCTGCAGGATCAGGTTTCTTGATGAGTGAGCGAATGCGAATTCTCAAACCATCGTGATCCAGAGGCGCTTGGACGAGTCGAAGCGGTCTCCAAGTCGACTGGTCTATAGCGTCCCAGTGTTTGTCGATGAGGTTCTCCGTCAGAGTAATCGTGCGATCAAAACGGCCTCTGTGAACTTGAAGCTCCAACTCCTTACCAACAGTAAGCCAGGCAAGACTGCCCATACCGTAGGATTCACGTATCGGACGCTTGTACTTGGGCGAGAAGCCCTCGTCAGTCAACTTCCCTTTGGTGAGAAACTCTCGCAACCCTGCGAGGTCCATGCCGTTCCCCCATTCCTCATACTCGATGGTGGACCCATTCTCTGGAATGCGAATCTCGACCTTGGTCGACTCGCCCCACATCCACGAGTTGACGACGAGCTCCACGAAGAACTGAGCAGCGTCAGCATACTGGCGTCCGAGGGTTTTGATGATGCTCTTGTGAGTGTAGACCCTCAATTCCTCGTCTACCATAGGGTGGACAGTTCTAGCTGAATGAGAGGTTCTCCTCGACGCCAATGCTAGATTCTATTGTCGCATGGAATCTCGGCCGAATAATGGAATGATGTAACTCTTCTCAACAAGAATTGGAATCAGCGAATCCGTCCCGGAACGCCTCGATACCCCTTACGAATTCGAGGAGGCGCGCTTCAAGCAGGCACCAGCATGTTCCCCGCGATTCTCTAGACCTTCGCGAAGGGCCTCTCTTGCTGGTGTCAGCCCCCGAGAATTCGGGCGATGAGCTTGATCAGGGCAATGTAGAAGTTGCCCTCTAGGGGTCTGATGAATGGTCCAGCATCGAAGTAGGGCCTGAGGACCCAGGCCATCTGGGTCCCGACAAAGATTTGCACGAGAAGACCGAGGACGAAAGCGCTTGCCCAACGGCTATTAGAGTGGATGCTCTCCATCCCCGAGACCTGGTAGGCTAGACCAGCGATGCCGGCGATGGCGAATATCCCCACGTTGAGGAGAACAGTGAACGCGTAGGTCGAGAAACCCTGTCCAGGCGTCGTGAGTGTGAAGAAGAGGCTCACCGGCACAAATGCGAGCAAGATTATGCTCATGATAGCGAAGCTGGATACGATGACCGCAGCTGTCTGCCGGAGGCTGATATCTCCCCCTGAGAAAGCGTCCAGAACGTAGTACGTGGGTAGTGCCACGTAGAGGCTGATGAGTAGGAGAAGCGGAATCTTGATGACGTCGTAGAGGATTTGAAGACCACCAGCGTAGGCTCCCATCGTGGCCCCGTAGATCGCTGCGAAGAGTATGGTTGCGAGGTTCGCGTTGAGAAGAAAGCTGTTAAGGTTCTCGCCGCTCTTGATCTTCGCAAGAACCTCCCTCCTCCGCCTTAGGAGATCCTCAGCTACCTTGAGAACCCCGACACCAGACAAGGACCTGATTCAAGTATCATCATCGCACTTTTAGCGCTTGCCGAAACCGATCGGGAAAATGCCTCAGGAATTGTCTCAGAGAACGATCATGCTACGCTACCAGACCTCTCGAATATTGGACCCCGCGCGTCCTTTCGACCTCGACGGGAGCGTATACAGGCCGGACCATTTTCCGAGCGGGGACAGGCATTGGGAACCGGGGTCTACGGACTCCATCGAGAATCGCCATTTGATCGGCTATCGAGTATCGAGTTGTAGCTCGTCGCGATTGCAAGCAATACAGACCTAACGATATACACCACCGCTCAGGAGATATTTTCGGACTTCGAAAGATTCATGATCGTCGCGTTCCAAACTCTTGAACAAGGTCACGTATTTATCATGGAGACTAACTCTCCCAAAAATTTCTTGATGAAAAATGGCAAATGGATCGGTTCAACGATCTGTGGAGAAGAATCTCTGCAGCAAGTGTTTGACCGTCCGAATGGGAACCAGGGTCAGAGGTGGATTCCTCTGCGAGGAGTGCGTTCGGGTCTTGATGATCCGGAAGCGGCTATGGGTCTACCCCGCAGAGTTCCGTTTCAGGGTCATTGTTGATGAGGGGCTCAAGAGGCGTTAACTAGGGCGCTAAACCAGAGCCCCTCCCATTGTTTCCTTGAGCCATCGATCTAGAGAGTTGTCATCCCACAATTCGTCGTGAGATTACGTATATCTCAGGATAGCTATCGGGTACGCATGCCTCTTCTCCATGCCAATCATATGCAGTCATTGCAAACACTACCCGCAATTGTGATTTCTTTGGAGAAAATTGGCTGCGGCCGGCAGGAAAGTTCGATATTCGGTGTCCAACTTTTGATCAGGGACGAGTTTTTAGACCCGGACCGGAAGTCTGGAATTTCGAAGAAAAATGTTGAAGCAGATTGGACCTGAGTCGCTGACGGTTGCCTTCAAGCACTGGCAGAACCTGGCTGTGGGCACCGTGCTCATGGCCTTCAGTGCCTACCTCACGATCAGCGCCAAGAGCTACGTCACCAACACCACGACACAGCTTCAGGGATGGGCAATGCTAATCATCGCAGGCTACGCTTTCGCATCAGCGCTCTACCTGGGACTCTCAACACTCTCAGACCGCAGCCCTCTACCAGAGAGCCTTCCAGGAGTCATCAACAATTTCAAGGGCTTCATAGTCGCAGGCGTATTCTACGCCGTCGGATACTTCCTGCTGAACATTGAGACGGCAACACTACCCGCGGACCAGACACTCTCTCAAGCGGCATCACTGATAATCGGCGGCGCCCTCTTCCTGACCGCAGTTGTTATCGCCGTCGCCACTGCCTTCACGAAACCCAAGAAGTAGTTCTAGGGCTCGCAGGCAACGAGCCTAAACACCCCTTTTTTTCCTATCTTAAGATCTGCAATTGGATCAGGAAACGCCTAGATCATATCCCAAAACCCCAGAGCTTAAGACGAGACAGTGGACCCTGCTCTGGAGACCTGCCGTTCACGAACGGTGTATGATTTGACAAATATTGTAGTCATCTCCGACACTCATACCGATTCAATAGACGCCCTCCCAAGCGAACTGCTGGAAGAACTCTTACATGCAGATCTGTTTATCCACGCAGGCGATTTCACCGGTAAACAGCTCGTCGACGACCTCCGCAGGCTAGGCAAACTCAGAGGCGTATATGGCAACATCGATGGACCAGAAGTTAGGCGCGAGCTTCCAGAGATCGACACAATTGAAGCTGGAGGCTTTAGGATAGGAGTGAACCATCCCGCTGAAGGCGGATCCCCTACCAATATCGAACAAAGAATTCGACGGAAATTCCAGAATGTCCAGGCGATCGTGCATGGTCACAGCCATCGGACCAAGAACGAGGTAAAAGACGGTGTTCTCTGGTTCAATCCCGGAAGCGCTACGGGAAAATTCCCTGCGGTCAAGAAAAGCTATGGAAGACTGACTGTAGATGACGAGATAAGAGGAGAGATAATCGACATTTGAAAATGCAAGAAACGGCATTGGTCTCAACTGTCGAATCCAGAGTGTCATATGTAGAGAAGGGAAAATCTGGAGCGCGCCAGAACAAGCTTAACGAGCTGTCCGGTAAGGACTGGATCAAGTTCACGAAATCATGGTTTGTCCATCGACCCGAACCCCGAGGCGACCAGAAGATTCGGCATCCAGCCTCCTTTCCAGAATCCCTAGTTCGAGAGTTCATCCTCTTCTTCACGAAGAGCGGAGAGATAGTCATCGACCCGTTTCTGGGAACCGGAAGCAGCCTCGTAGGGGCTGTTGGGGCCGGCAGATCCGGAGTTGGATTTGAGATTGTGGCCAAATACGCTGAAATCTCAAAGAGACGCGTTGCCGACGCGTTGAACGGGAAGCGAGGTGGCGACGGTCCCGCGAGAAAGAAACAGTGCTGGGCCCAGGTGATTCAAGCTGATTCAAAGAAACTCTCGGAGACTTGGAAGAAAAAGGGATTTCCACCTGCTGATTATTGCATCACCTCTCCTCCATACTGGAACCAGCTGAAGAGGAACAGTATCCGTCAGAAGGGACGCGTGGTGAAGGGTCTAGACACAGAGTACAGCGACAATCCTGAAGAGATCGGCAACATTGAAGATTACACAAGTTTCCTGAATACGATGAAGCTCCTCTTCGACGAGGTCTACAAAGTGATGAAGCCAAACGGCTACCTGACCGTCATCACCAACAACGTCTTCGCTCAAGGCAGAATGTACCCATTAGCCTTCGACACGGTCTCAATTCTCTCCCAAGAACCATACGCATGGACTCCCAAGGACGAGAGGGTTTGGTGTCAAGACGACAAGACGCTCCTCCCGCTGGGAGTCTACAATGCTTGGGTTGGTAACAGACACCACCAGTACTGTCTCATCTTCCGAAAGGAAGAACCGGGATTTTCAACGGTTCGGAGCTAGTTAGCACAAACCAGTCAAAAAAGGGCTTAATACCGCTCGGGATTTAGTCGTACTTGCAAATGTCCACTCGGAACCACGTGATCGAGGTCATCGTTGAGAACAAGCCCCTAGCTCGAGACCCTGAAGGCGAAACGATACACCATAACTTGATCATGAAGGGCGGCTACAACCAGGTCACAGATGTCCGTGCGGGCAAACTACTTCGGATGACCGTCGAGGCCAGTTCTCCTGATCAGGCACGTGATCTGGTCAAGAGACTTTGCGATGATCTAAGAATATACAACCCCGCTGCTCATACCTGCCAGGTCAGAAACGTAGGATAACAACCTCATGAGCAGGGTCGCAGTAATACAATACCCGGGAAGCAACTGCGACCTAGACGCGCTAGAAATTCTCCAGAAAGTAGAGAAGACAAAGGCGGAGCTAATCTGGCACAAGGATCTCAAAGGGGACAACTATGATGCGTACGTCTTGCCGGGTGGCTTCAGCTACGGCGACTACCTCCGCGCTGGCGCAATTGCGGCGACCAGCCCCAGCCTCAAAGTCGTCCGAGAGGCCGTGGATGAGAACAAGCCCGTTCTAGGAATATGCAACGGACTCCAGATACTTGTAGAGGCAGAAATGCTACCCGGAGCAGTCTTGCGGAACAGTGGACTGCGCTTCGTCTGTGCCTGGACCCGGTTAAGGGTCGAGACCACTCGAACACCTTTCACCACTCTAGCCCAGAAAGGACAAACGCTAAGGATTCCGATCGCTCACAACGAAGGCCGATACTATCTTGACAGCAACGAGATTCGCGATCTAGAAAGAAACGAACAGATCGTGATGAGATACGTGAACGAAGAGAACGAGCCCACCGAAGACGCTAACCCCAACGGGTCCATAGACAACATCGCTGGAATATGCAACGAGAAAGGAAATGTCATGGGACTCATGCCCCATCCCGAAAGAGCCTCGCTCCGCGTTCTTTCACCAGACGGTCAAGACGATGGCAGAATCATCTTTGACTCCATGATGAAAACATTGAACGCGGCCGGCGCGTAAAATGATGCCCCGTTACTTGGACAAGACGCTCCTCGCTGAGATCCAAGAGCAAGCTCTTGGGGGAAGTAGTGAGGGGACTCGAGTATCAATATTTGGAATCATCGTTGTAGGACTTATCGCAGGGCTGATTGTTGGTCTCATAACAACTCCCAACACAACGCAAGGTTTCTTCCTGGGATTCGCCGGAGGAGCGCTGATAACCGCTACTCTATATTTCTTCAAGACCGAGAAGAGTCGACCCACAAGATGAGCCACTCCTCTCGTTCCAAGAGGCGCATAGTTCTCGGCGTTTTTGCGATAATCCTCGGCGCAATATCGCTGATCAGCCTTCCCGTCACTAGCTTCTATTTTGGGATAGGCGCTTTCGGGCCGGCAGGTTATGGCGCAGTCATGATAGCTCTAGGTCTCTCGCTGATCTTGAAGAAGGATATGACGGAATGAACGATTCAAAGGACAAAATTCGGAAGCCTAGCCCGATGCCGCGAGCCGTGCTTGCTGGACTGATCGCGGGAATCACAGCAGGCTACGTTAGCTCGTTGTTTGCAGGAATTCTCGGCTTCGTCATCGGATTCGTTGCTGGTGCAATAGTGGGCTCCAGAACTGTGCTCTTAATGAACAGGGCAAGCGAGCAGACGCAATGACCTTAATCCAGATCCAAAAGCCGAGTCTGACGGACGGGGAGATTCGTTATGCCGTCAAGAAGCTTGGACGCGAGCCCAACGAGGTCGAATGGGCCATGCTGGAAGCTCAATGGAGCGAGCACTGCAGCTACAAATCGAGCAGACCACTGCTCAAGCTACTGCCCCACAAAGGTCCGCGGGTCCTAGTCGGACCTGGCTACGATGCTGGAGTCATCGACCTTGGCGACGGCTGGGTCGTAACGCTACACATCGAGTCTCACAATCACCCCAGCGCCATCGACCCCTACGGCGGGGCCGCCACCGGCGTAGGAGGCGTCGTGAGAGATATCCTCGCGCTAGGAACTCGACCCATCGCACTACTCGACCCGCTACGATTCGGCAGTCTCGACGGTAGCCATAGCCGTTGGCTCTTCGACAACGTCGTCCGGGGAATAGGCGCTTACGGAAACTGCATAGGAGTTCCGACCGTAGGAGGCGAACTAGAATTCGACCAGTCCTTCGAGAGGAACTGTCTGGTGGATGTCGTCTGCCTCGGACTCGGCCGCAAGAACAAGCTTGTCCTTGCAGAAGCCCGTCACCCTGGCGATTCAGTTTATGTTGTCGGTGGCAGCACGGGTCGCGATGGGATTCGCGGCGCCAGCTTCGCCAGTCGAACCCTGAGCGAAAAGTCGGACACCGAGAGATCCGCTGTCCAAGTTCCTGATCCGTTCATCAAGAAACTGATCATTGAAGCGGTCCTCGAGGCCGTTGACGCGGGCCTTGTTCGGGGAATGAAAGACCTCGGCGGTGGAGGTCTCACCTGTGGACTGTCGGAGATCGCGGCCAAGGGAGGAACGGGTATGGAGATCGACCTAGACTATCTTCGGACTAGAGAGCCTGGCATGCGGCCCTCCGAGATGATGATCAGCGAGTCCCAGGAAAGAATGATACTCATTGTCCGACCCGCCGACGAAGAAAAGCTCGCCAAGATTCTTGACAAGTGGGAGCTCGGCTACTCTCGCATCGGACACGTCACGAGAGACGGCATCCTACTCATACGGCATGGACAAGTGGTAGTTGCGAGGGCGCCGGCAAGATTTGTAGCAGAGGCACCACTCGCGCCTCGTTCGAGCAGGAAACCAGCCTACCTCGATGGGCTGGCCAGGGCTCCCGAGCCGCCGGTTCCCGAAGATCTCAATGAGACACTACTCGCATTGCTCTCTAGCCCGAACGTTTGCAGCAGGGAATGGATCTACCGCCAGTACGATTTCGAGGTTGGAATCAGAACCATCATCAAACCGGGTCAAGGAGATAGCGCCGTGCTTCGTCTACCCAACCGTAAGACACTGGCAATCACGACAGACGGCAATAGCAAGCAAGCCTACCTTGACCCCTATTGGGGAACGGTCGGGACTCTCAGCGAAGCCTTCTCCAACCTCGTCGCATCGGGGGCCGAGCCA
>VBBG01000145.1 GCA_005882905.1 Candidatus Bathyarchaeota archaeon
CTGCGAGAGTGCCAATTGTTCGATCCCGATACCGGTTTTCGTATGATTCAAAGTCATCTGTAATCCGCCATTCCCGTTTACGCCCAAGGGAGAGATTCGGGATGTAGTAAGGTCAGTGTTGATGGGGGAGAGTTTCCAGCTGAAGGGCACTTTTTTCCCGACGCTCGCGTCCAGTGTCCACCACTTCAGGCGCGGGTTCGCAACTGGAGGGGCTGGAATGCTTGCCTTGTAGGACGAGGATTCGCCCAATAGCCGGTTGGTCAGCTTGTCATAGATCATTACGTGGAACTGAGCTCCTCTTGGGACGGCGCTCAAGGCGTCGGGAGCAGTTATGATGTACGAGTTCTGCGCTCCCGATTCTAGGAGTGTGGTCGAATTGGTGGTCCAGAAGTATGTCAGCGGGTTCCACCATTTCACGAAGAAGGTGGGGGACACCGGCGTGGAGAATAGATTCTTCAGAGTGACGTTGATCATGGTCGCGGCCCCGATATTGTCCGGGTCCATAACCCCGTTGATCTGGATCGATGCCTGCTGCGTCGCGGCGTGAGATATGTAGGCACCGGAAGCGCCGACAAAAGCGAAAGTGATTGCCACCAGCACGAGCAGTGAAGGAGTAAGTCTCCTCTTGGTGATTCTTAGAAATGTTTCGGTTGGCGGCCGCCAGGCGATGTTCGGTAGCCTCATTGAGAATAGGGCGCGCAGATTCGGACCTCCGAGACGTGTTAGTTCGATAACAAGAGGGAATCCCCAGTAGGCCATGTAGTTGGGAAACGAGCGGTAGTAGAGGAAGAAGATGAATATCGGGAAGGCGAAGACCATGCTGTTCAAGCCCCTATAGTGTCGAGCGTAGCTGTAGAGGAGGAAGCTGGAGGCGCCGAGTACCAAGATTAGATAGAAGGAGGAAGGCAGGGCAACACCAAGGTCTAGCAGGATGTCCGAGAGACCTACGCCACCCGGAACCTGAGAGGGAGAACTCGGCAGGTATGGAACCACGACCGCGTTCCACCATGCACTTGGGGAGGCGATCATGAAGGGAAGGTTGGGCAAGAAGAATGCAGCGGTCATCAGCGAGACGTTTGTGAGAAGACTACGCGTTCGTGACTGCGGAGTTTCGTGCCAGAGTCGAATAAGCAGGAAAGGGGCGACGACGATCGCAATCTGTTTAGTTGCGAACGCCAAGCCTAGAGTGGCCCAGCTGGCCTTCGGGTGACGGTACCAGAGAAATGCTGTAAGGACGAGGAAGAAGGCCCAGACACTATCAGTCCAGCCGCCTGCGATTACGACTGGAAATAGGCCGAAGGGCGCGAGACTCATGCTCTTGAACTTGGCCGGGGCCAATCCGAAGACAATGAGGATTGAGAGAAAAGTCGAAGGAGCCATCAACGCCGGGCGTGTAGAATGAAGGGGAGAAGCCAAACTGGTCGAGCAAAGGCTTGATCGAAAAGCCATATGGACTCTGCAGCTCGAGAACCTTCAACACTCCCATATAGGTTCCAACAACTGTGTCCGTCGTGTAGCTGACGATGAGGACTCTTGAGACGATAACATACAGCGCAATTATCGCCGTAAGGTGGCCAAGCAAAGAGAGCTGATTCGCGCGAAGCATGGTGAGCTTCTTTCCACGCGCTGAGATGAGATTGAAGAGGCCAAACCCGATCAACCCTGCGGATAGGGCCAAAACTTCGACTACTAATGGTCGGACTACTAGTAGCAGAACGCCTGCGAGAATCAGGAATCCTCCTGAAGCTCCCAGGCCGACACGAGTCCACCTTGCAGCGGTGGAGAGGCCTTCGTGTGGTCCAAGATAATTGTAGAGCTTGTTAATGGCCCATTGCGGCGCACCGAGTAATCTCGTCAAGAACAAACCTCCTCTCACTCCACTTGCCGCCCATCGTCTCTGAAATGACTGTGGTGCTGGAATTTTCCCACTTAAGGATTACGTGGAAAATAGCTCTACGGCTTGGGACAACCTCGTTATGAAAGGAAGAATCGCCGCAACGTTGAATCTCTAGTCGAGACGCCCTTTCCAGGAACCCGTCTCACCTATCATGTCCTCGATCAATTCGCAGACGATGTGTCCTATCATGATATGACACTCCTGTATCCTCTGCACATCATCTGAGGGGACAACCACTTCGTGATCACACAACGAGGCGAGTTGCCCGCCCCCAGAACCAGTCAGAGCGATGGTTTTCGCCCCGATCTTCCTCGCTTCTTGGACGCCTCTGATAACGTTCTGCGAGCGGCCGGTCGTACTAATGCAGACGGCAACATCGTCCGGCTCTAGTGTCGCCTGGACCTGACGTGAGAAGATTTCGTCGAAACCGATGTCGTTGCCTATGGCGGTCAGAACTGAGGTGTTGGTCGTTAGGGCAGACGCTCTGAGGGCAGGACGCATTCTCTTAAACTTCCCAACAAGCTCCGCCGATATGTGCTGAGCGTCGGCAGCACTTCCGCCGTTTCCGAAGAAGACAACCTTTCGACCCTTTTGCAGTGCCATAGTCATGATGTGAGCCATCTCGACGATATCATCGAGACACTCCCTCGCAACTCGTTCCTTTGTTTCGATGCTGCTACGTATGGCTGCGAGTGCCGCGGAGGATCGGCTAGCTTCTTCCGCTGGTCGCTTCTGAGCTAGTCGGCTATTTTGCATCGATTCTCACGGTCCTACCTTGGGCTCCGCCAGGTTTGCAAACCCTCGAGATCGAATCTGACCGGAAAGGCCTTCCCTCCGAGATGCTCGACCTCTTTTTCCACATGGACCCGCTTGCCAGGCTCACAGTATAGGAAGAGGAATCCTCCCCCTCCCGCCCCTAGAAGCTTGCCGCCTATAGCTCCGTTCCGCCGGGCGGCTTGGAGCAGCTGGTCGATCTCATCATTGGAGATCGCGGAGTCAAGCGCTTTCTTCGTCTCCCACTCAGAGTTCAGCAGTCCAGCGAACTCTGTGAGGTTGCCGGTAAGGAGGGAGTCCTTCATCTGGAGCGTCAGTTCCTTCATACGCTCGAGCGCGTCCATGACCTTCAACTCCTTATTTTCGTACGACTCTATCTGCCTCTGAAGAATACCCCCCGAACGTCGCGTCGTCCCGGTGAAGCAGAGGAGGCTACTATACTCCAGTTCGTTCAAGGTCTCTCGCTTTATGCGAAG
>VBBG01000146.1 GCA_005882905.1 Candidatus Bathyarchaeota archaeon
ACTAACAGTTCTGGTTGCTACGGCAGAACAACAAATCTACTATTACACAAAGACTCCGATACGCGGAGGCCTGAGATACGTAGCCCTGCGGAACTTCGCTGACACTTATTTCAGCTTTCAAAGCGGGTCGTAGCATGACCATCCCCGCAGATTTCCGCCAGCTTGTACGATTCGTATTCTATGGTAGGTGTACTTCTCGGCTGCCTCTCGCAGATGCTCCAGTTCGAAGCTCATTCAGGTTCTCTAGCGTACATCGATAGTAACTATAGGGTAGCTCGTGATTGTCTCCTGTCTCTGATGTACTTCGATATGATCACGGATGAAAATGCGGCGTAAGCGATCGCCCAACCGATTATTGACAAGACACCCTTAATGATGAATGCAGCGAAGAACAGCAAAGGAGCCATGATGGCGATCATTATGAATAAATTTCTAGTTAATCGACGTATCTCAGCACTGGTCTGGTTCCTAGAGCCCCTCGCTTCGATGAGACCGTGCCCAGTATTGACCACGGCTAATACCACGATAGCTAGAAAGCTCAGCCAGAAGTAGTACAGAGCGACGACGAAGATGAGAACGGTCCCGGCGGAAAGACCGACTACCATTTCTAACCAGTTCCTCACTTCAGAGTGGACCATTCGGCGACGCCTGAACAGCATCATTACTGGCACAAGAAAAATCGACAGATTCAGCGCCAGTGCGAGGCCAACGAGGATGCTGTAGTTTGAAAGGACTAGAATGCCTGCGAAGAACCCGATTCCCGATCCGACTCTGAGACCGAGTAACGCCCAATTCAATGATGGACCGCTATCTTCAGTTAGTAATCGTGCCTACTAATCAACAAGATGGGGGAACCCGGCAAAGAGCAGTGCAATTGATGCTGACGTAATCGCCCAAGGACCACTTTTCCGTTCCCATACGAGCTTCGCCCAGACCCGTGCGTGCCAGCATCACGATAAGGGTACTTGCGCGCCGCCTCTCGAAGCTGCTCCAGTTCGAAGCCTATTCTGGTTCACTTGTGTACAACCATAGTGTCTTCAAAGCGTAATCATACGAGTATAGCTCCATCGACCTCCCCCCCTTTCTTGGGTCCGAAACACGTCCTAATAGACGGGTTACCGAGCCGTGGACTGAAACTTACCCCGAACGCGAACTCGAGCCCAGTACTAGCTGGACTCGGAAGCAGAGAGTGGTCCCCCAAGAACGTCTTCCCATATACTTGGGCGGACCCGCTAAGATGAGTCTCTGGAGATGCGTACCCGCTGCATGTCTCGCCGACATTTTCCACGTCATTTTCGCACGCTGCATATGTTTATCTCAAGAGTCCCACCTCCATGCTTCACTCAGAGTGTGATTTGACATGTCGGAAATGCGAGTTCTAATTCTGAAAGAGGGCACTTCCCGGTCTAGGGGAAGAGAAGCCCAGAGAAGCAATATCATGGCCGCCAAGGTCCTAGCCGAGACTGTCCGTTCAACTATCGGTCCCAAGGGGATGGACAAGATGCTTGTCGCTGGAATGGGAGACATTGTCATTACGAATGACGGCGCGACAATTATGAAGGAGATGGATGTTCAGAACCCGGCCGCGAAGATGCTTGTTGAGGTCGCCAAGACCCAGGACAGCGAAGTAGGGGATGGAACAACAACCGCCGTCGTCCTCGCAGGCGAACTACTAGCAGGAGCCGAAGCACTACTCGACAAAGACATCCACCCCAACGTCATCATTGACGGGTATCGAGATGCCGCAGAGAAAGCACAGGAAATTCTGGACAAGATAGCGGTGAATATCAAACCTGACGACCAAGAACGATTGAGGCAGATCGCCATCACTTCCCTAAACACGAAGGGAATCTTTGGCTCTCAGACCCGTTTCGCCGACCTGGCCGTTGACGCGGTGAGACAGGTCATGGAGAAGCGGGAGGGCAAGGTCACCGCTGACATAGACTTGATCAAGGTAATGAAGAAGCACGGACAAAGTCTAGACGAGTCTGAGCTCGTGAACGGGATCATAATAGACAAAGAAGTCGCCCAAGCAGACATGCCGAAGAGAGTAACGGGCGGCGGAATACTGCTACTGAACGCGAAGCTCGAATCACAGAAGACAGAGACCAGTGCAAAGATCAACATCGACAGACCCGAGGACATGTTCAACTTCCTCGACGAAGAAGAGAAACTTCTCGAAAAAATGGCCGAAGACGTGGCCAAAACCGGGGCCAAGGTCCTATTCACCGAAAAGAATGTGGACGACCAAATCCTATCCATACTCGCCAAGAAAGGAATCCGGGGCTCCGTCATCGGAACCTTGAAGGATCTATCAAAGGAGGCCCTAGGCCAGGCTAAGCTGGTTGAAGAGGTCAAGGTTGGAGAAGACAAACTAGTCTTCGTTCGCGATTGCAAGAACCCCAAGGCCGTAACGATAATGATTCGGGGCGGGTCAGAGCACGTGGTAGACGAGGCCGAGAGGTCGCTCCATGACGCGATATGCGTGGTCAGAAACGCTGTTGAAGATGGGAAGATCCTGGCTGGAGGAGGCGCTCCCGAGGCAGAGCTCTCCAAGCGACTAAAGGACTACGCTGTCAAGGTGGGAGGCAGAGAACAGCTTGCAGTTAGAGCGTTTGCTGAGGCCTTTGAAGCGATTCCTGTTGCTATAGCCCAGAACGCGGGCATAGACCCGATCGACATCATGGTAGAGCTCAGAGCGAAACATAACAACCTCCAAAACCTCTGGTACGGAGTGAACGTTCCGACAGGGAAGACGGCCGACATGTGGAAACTGAAAGTCGTCGAACCACTGCGAGTGAAGAAGCAGGTCATCAAGTCAGCCGTTGAAGCAGTAACAATGCTCCTCAGGGTAGACGATGTAATCGCCTCAAAGGGAACGGGCGCAGGTGGACCTTCAGGAATGCCCCCGGGAATGCCGCCGGGCGGCATGGGCATGGACTAGGGGAATCTAACCAGCCCTTTCTATATTTCCAGAAACGGTTGGTCGCTCCAACCCCTGGCATCGATCCCGTATTGATGAAGACAGATGAAGATCAACGCTGACCGTCCAAGGGATCTGGCCGCGGCACGCCACAGGTACTATGATAGATTAGCCGAGCATTTTGTCCGTGAGATTGGTTCGGGCAGAATCCGGACTATTCTCGAGGCGGGTTGCGGGCGAGGCCAGCTAACAATACCGTTGCTAGGGAAGCTGCCAACTTCCGCTAGGATGATCGCTGTAGACTCTTCGAAGGGTCCCTACGCTGGCTGGCTGAACGAGCTCGCCGCAACATTACACGGGAGAAGATTGGGACATCGTGTCCGTGTTGTGGACTCGGATGTCAGACACCTCGAAGCTGTGGACACAGAGAGTGTTGACGTAGTAGTTTCAAACGAACTGATTTGTGACCTTCCTCGTAAGCCACAGTTGCAGAAAGCGCTAGGAGAGTTCTATCGAGTCCTCCGGCCAGGCGGCATCATGGTTCACGGTGAATGGTCGTCCTGTCCAACTGCCGGACCCCAAGGGCTCCTGATCAGACACTGGCCGTCCTGGACCCCCGACCACCTTTTTGTCCTGATGAGAGACGCCGGCTTTCACAGCTTTCGCGTGACGTATTTTGACACCACAATGCATCTAGGTTATGAGAACGCGGTTGGAGAGCTTCGAACCTGGGGTTGGACAGAGCGTTTGCTCAAACGACATCATAGACTGCTGAAACAGCAGGGAATAGAACTCCCATTCGAACATTTGATTCGGTGCGAGAAAGAAAAGCACAGGGTCGAATAACTGGCTCAACATCAGCGCTCTTGGCGCGAGTGATCACGAACTTTCCGCACACATAGTCACAGCCGACAGGAAGACTCCTCCAGAGGGCCCTCAGCAACTGACAAAGGCATCTCAGCAAGGCTTGAAACGTATAATCCTCGGCTTCAGGGATTCACGAAGAGGTTGAAGAAGCCGAGAGCCCCGATCGCTGTACCATGTGCTATCCTGGCATAATCTCTCCCAGTGATCCCAGCGTTGAACAGGATATGGAGTCCCAGGCCCATGTCCCTAGCCTTACTGGAAGTCTTGGAAAAGAAGGGCTCGATGAGCGACGTTGACCTATACAAAGAGGTGATGTCAAACTTCGGGGAGGTCAGCTTTAGAGAACTCAACCGGGAGCTGATGAAACTAGAGCTGGCAGGGATTCTGTGGGTATCGAGGCTCACGAAAGGTAAGAGGCTGGTCGAGCTGACAGGGAGACCAATATTCGGCTAGGACAATGTGACCGGCAACCCGAGTAAGACATCAGCAGTCTTGACGGACCTGCATCCTTCAATGGCAAGGCGGAGCCTGTGATCACAATGAGGCTTCACGGGTCATCCATGATCTCTTACCTCGCAATACTCAAGTTGGGCGGACTATCATGAAGTGACCGAGTGATGCGAGTCGGTCTTAGGAGAACCGGTTGGATTCTTCTCTGATTCCCTGTTCAGTGATGACCATCAAGTCCACACCGTCCCCGCTAGATATGTCTCTGGCCATCGCAGATTTTACAGCCCTAA
>VBBG01000147.1:0-1313 GCA_005882905.1 Candidatus Bathyarchaeota archaeon
GACGGACACAGTACGGCTAGAATAGTTAGCCACGTATATTCGCTGGTTGCCAGGGTCGTAGAGTATTACGAAGGGGTTGTTTCCCACTACGAGCCGGCTGATGATTCTGTTGGTTGAGTCGCTGATTATAGAAACGGTTCCCGTTCCAAAGTTTGCCACATAGACATTTCCCGCAGCCGGGTAGAAGGCAAGGCCCTCCGGGTCGCAGTAAGAGCAATATTGTATCGAAGTGACGACTCCGTTCTTCGAGGCGTCTATCACAGTCACCGTCTGCGCGTAATCACTTGACGCATAGACATAGTTTCTAGAGCTGTCGTAAACAAGATTACTGGGAGAGTTGACGGCGATGCTGGCAACGACAGTATTCTTTGAGGGGTCGATTACCGAGACTACATTCGAGTATACGCTCGCAACGTAAATGTCATTGTTGACCGAGTCGTACGCTAGTGCTACGGCGCCGAAGGGCACATTGATTGTCTTGGTTATCTTATTCGCGTTGTTGATAACAGAAACAGACGCTGAGCTCGTCACATAGACTTGCTGGTTGGCAGGATCGTAGAGGACGGCTTCAGGATTACTGTCGACCTGCAAGTTGGCGACGACTTTGTTGCTCCTGCCATCGATCACCGCGACTTTCCCCGGAGAATTGTAGGCTGAGCCGAGAACGGTGACGTAGACCATCTGGTTCGAAGGATTGTAAGCAATTCCATCCGGTCGGTCTCCAACGAGAATCGTGGCCAGCACGCCACCAGCCCCCGAGCTAGGGGGTCTGGCTGAGGTCACGTCGCCTATGAAGAAGGTTAGCGTCGAACCTATTGCTAGGATCAGAAGGATAATCCGGATTAGATTGAAGCGTTTGGTAAAGATTTTCATGAGCCTTGAAGCTACTATTTTCGTGGTTAAGGCTTACGGCTAGAATACAAGGGCGATGGCTTTGGCCATGACGGACGAGCAATTAGGCTTGTGCACCGATCCCAAAACTCCGATGGTCACCGCGGGTCTCCAGAAGCGTATGAAAAACATGTGAGGGTCGGACTATTGGACGTAATCCTGACCTAATCCTGACCTATCTTCTAAAGGAAGCTCGTTCTCCCTTCTAGTCTGGCCAAGTCTTAATGCGGGTAGTGGTTGGATGAAGTTCAGGACGGCAGGCCCGTGGGGATGTCCAGGTCCAGTTCGGAAATATCCTGGAAACGTCTGTTCTGGTATGTTCTCGCCGGGTCCCGAGGAGGTCCCAACCGTGGAAGAATCATCAACCTCCTACGGAGAGAACCCTACAACATCAACAAGCTTGCAGAAGCGCTTCACGTTCA
>VBBG01000147.1:1338-4872 GCA_005882905.1 Candidatus Bathyarchaeota archaeon
GGAAGCACATCTACCTCTCTTCGACGAAATATGGGCCCGGATCAGACCTGCGGTTGAGCGGGAGGTGAAGGGATAGTGTCTCTCCTCATGGACCTTAGCATGTACGCGGCCGCGATAAGTGCGGTTCTACTATTGGTTTTGGTCGCGGTCTACCTTCGCGTCTACAGGGACACTCGCGCCCAGTTTAGCCTGGGCTTGAGTGTTTTCGCATCGATCCTCTTCGCCCAGAACGTTCTCGCAGTCTACTCATTCCTCACTATGGCTTCGTACATCCAAGAGCCATTCCTTCCCTACCTATTGAGCATCAACGTTGCGGAGGCCCTGGCCATCATCGCTCTCCTGCGAACAACAACGCGGTGAAAACTACACCTAATCTACACTTAATCTCGCTAAACCCGTAAAGTATCCGGTCCCAGAAAGCCACCTACAACAATCCGGGAGGTGAATTGTAAGAATGAAAACTCTCACCATGGCAATCTTCTCCGCCCTTGCTATCGCACTAGTTCTTCCAGTAACATCGGCCTTTGCGGCCACGCCTGGCTTCAGTAACCTGTACTACAACGGGACCATAGTCCGAACCGTGGTTTCCCCCGCGGCTTTTCCCAATGAAGGCCGGGACAATTTCTACAAGGTGACAAACGGTGCCACAGGCCAGCTCGGGATCGCGGCCGTTGCTCCCGGAAGTTCAGACTATCACGGTGGTCATTGGAAGGTATTCACTGCAACCTTTGACTCAGGAATCACACCCGTACTACTGAGCTCGGAGCAGGCAGTTCTCTCAGCCCAGAACGCTGGGATGGTCACTGTGACTCGAAATGCTGTTGCCGACTTTCTCTGCCCGGTTCAACCATAACATCGAGTCGAAGAACTTGAGCCCCGGAAAAACGCCGGGGCATTCCTATCTTTTCTATCGGGACGAGTAAGACGACTCCTCTCCATGCTCTAAGGCGAGTTCTAATTGGCCGTCCTGCGTCCAGGAACACTTGCGGGCTCAAGCAGGAAGTACAAGCCCAGCCCCACTAGCAGTAGGGAGATTAGAGCGGTCCATAATCCCAAGGAAAACCATTCAACGTTCTAACGTAGTCTTCAATCAATTCTACTAGCTCTTCGAACTTCTTTCTGTTGGTGGTTACAAGTATGACCGGTTCGCCTCTTTTCGAACTGACTGAAAGTATTGCTCCGGAAGAGTATATCCCGTGGCCGATTTCGGTGACTTTCGTCCGACGAACGTTGACCTCGGAAATATCGTCTCTTCGGAGGATGAAGTCTTTCCGGAGAGTTTCGAGATCCCTGACTGAATTCACTTGGATATGGTCTATCTGATCGGATGCGCGTTTGGGGCTGAGGTACAGTAGGAACACGAGGGACATTATCATCGCGCCGAAACAGGCTACGGGAAAGATCAGGATCCACCACGCGGGGAGCTCTTGGGTATGGGTCACGGCGAACATGACGAAAGTTGCCGCTATGATTGCGATCCAGGCGCCCGACAGGATCCAGCCCGGGTAGTAGGCTCGCGACAAATATCTCGTGTAAGATACACCGATCATACTCCGATCCGTGAAGTATACCCCGTATCCCCACGGATTGTGCCAGCCCGACACAATGTTCACTTCGCCCCGACCCTTGAACCGGTAGATTCGTAATCCCGCGACACCTCCAAGAAACGAATCTCCGAGACTACCGCTGAAGGGAACAACATCGGTCAACGGCTGCGGCTGCTGTTGAAACGTCAACGCTTGCGTGTTAAGTGGTCTCCCGCACTGGGTGCAGACCCATGCGCCGCCTCTAGGCGTGAAAACCCGTTTGCGACCTGTGATTGCACAAGAAGAGGTAGTGCAGTAGAATCTTCGGCTGCGGACGAATACTCGAGCCGTCCATGCGAGAAGCGCTATCCACAGCGGGATTCCTCCCACGATGAGGATGAAATCTACTCCAGCAAGTGTTCCCCCGAGAATGAGCGAAACGTCGAGAAGGATCAGCCCTAGGAAGAAGGCTACGAAAACGAGCACAAGCCAGTTCCGACTCCCCGTATTTCCTGGGTTCACTTTTTTCGCTCAGCCTGTGGAGCCTACGATCATCGTAAAATCACCCATAAAGAATCTTGATTGTTGCACCTTGGATACAATCTTCGCAACATGGCGATAATTTCGGCCAAAGCAGCCCTCCCGTATCCCATCCCCTGAAAGCTCTTGTCAACCTGAAACCCGTTAATTCAGAAACGGTGGGGGTGGATCATGTCATGTGTAATGGCGAAGAAACCAATCATAGTGTCTCCAGGGTAGATGCCGTAAGGATGACGATCCCATCCTCCGGTTTGATGTACGCCTTTGCGAGACACACTGCCACTGTGGGAACGAAGGGAGGTTGCCCATCGTAGAATGGAAACACACTCACCATCCCAGTTATGGGAGCGTCGCGCCTGTGACCGGAACTCTTAAAACGGAAACGACCGCGCGTCAACCTCTTTCTTGGGAAAAAATTCTTGAAAGACAAGCCAAGAACAATCCTTGTGCTGACCCTACTACTCGTAACAATCACTATCATCAGCACAGCTATGCCTGCGTACGCCACGAATTCGAGACCGAGTGTCAAGCCCGTCAAGGACATAGACGAAATGTTCGATGATGTCGCAACAATCTCACCTGCCTTCGGCGGCATGTATCTCGACGGCAACGCTCTCAAGGTCTACCTCACGGATCCTTCCCAGAGAGGCGTCGCCGAGCAGGCCATCCGAGCCGTATTCGGTAGAGAACGAGTCCCCGCTGGCGGCGTGCAAGCCGTCCAAGGAACCTACGGATTCCACCAACTCCATGCCTGGTACAGACAGATGGGCTCAGTGTTCAACGTACAAGGAGTGGTCTACACGGACATGGACGAGAGAGCCAACAGGTTGACGGTAGCCGTCCAAGACCAGGCACTCGTCGCGCCCGTCAGAGACGAATTGTCCAGTGCAGGCGTCCCACAAGACGCTGTCAACATCGTCCTATCCGATCCGATCTACTCCCTAGCGACGCTGCAGAGCATGGTGCGGCCGATCCAAGGCGGACTACAGATCCAGTTTTCCAACTTTCTCTGCTCGATCAGCTACAACGCCGTGAGAGGAGGAGTCACCGGCTTCGTCACCGCGTCCCACTGCACCGACATCCAGGGAGGAGTCGAAAACACTCTCTACTATCAACCCCTGACAGCTGGCAATACTTTCATAGGTACTGAGACCGTCGACCCGCTCTATTCAAGAGCCACATGCAATGCCGCGGGCATCAGAGGCAACCATATCTGCAGGTACAGCGACACCTCCTTCGAACAGCTCGCGTCAGGCGTCACACAAACCCTCGGCGCAATAGAGCGGACGGACAGCGTCAACACAGGCTCGCTCACCATAGCCGGCAGCTTCCGCGTAACCAGCGAAGGAGCGTCCCTAGTCGGACAGACAGTGAACAAAGTCGGAAGAACAACGGGCTGGTCACAGGGCCAGGTAACCAATACATGCGTCAACACGGGCGTATCCGGATCTAAAATCGTCCAGCTATG
>VBBG01000096.1 GCA_005882905.1 Candidatus Bathyarchaeota archaeon
TTCGGGTCTGGGCGGTGGCAGAAGAACAGGTCAAGATAAGACAGCTGTAGTCTTCGGAGCGAGTTTCGACAAGCCTCATAGATGTGCTTCTTCGAGAGGCCCTTATCGTTCGGTCCATCCCCGCCCCAGAACACCTTGCTGGAAACGACGATGCTCTCTCTCCTCCAGCCAAGCTGCTTGATCACATTACCCATCACAGTCTCTGCGTTGCCATGAGCATAAGCCTCGGCATTGTCGAAGAAGTTCACACCAGCATCATACGCCCTAGACATGCACTTGACGGCGACCTCTTCGCCGACCTGGCCACCATACGTGACCCAGGCGCCGAGCGACAGCTCGCTCAGCTTGAGACCAGAGCTGCCGAGCCTACGATAATTCGTCTTTGGGACACTCCGCTCCGGCAGAGAAATATGGGCCAGTTAATATCCACTTCCAAGAAGGACGCAAGACAAACAGAAAACGCGAGTGACCGGGAGATTGGAGAGTCCAGAGAAAGAGACTGACAGGATAGGAGAGGAATTCGATGCAGACGCCTGCGATTTCTGCGACCGCTACAAACGTAGAGGTCTCTCCAAGAGTAGCAGGCTGCTCCTAGATTTCATCCTCAACGAGGGTGCGCAGGACAAGACGGTAGTTGACTTGGGCTGCGGCGCGGGCGGCTTCTCCGTAGAACTTCTGAAGAAAGGTGCAGCCAGCGCCATCGGGGTAGATCTCTCCCCCAAGATGGTCGAAGCGGCCGGCGAATTGGTCCGGGTTAGCGGATTCGAGAATAGGGCCAAGTTCCAGGTTGGAAATGCTGCTGAAGCAGAGCTTCCCCCCTCGGACATTGTCATAATAGACAAGGTCCTCTGCTGCTACTCGAACTGGAGGCCGCTACTGAAAAACGCAATCGATGCGGGCCGCGCGATGGTTGGTTTCATCGTTCCACGCGACCAGGGCTTGGCCAAGTGGCCCTTCCGGATAGGAGTCCGTGTTGTCAACTTCTTTCAGAAGAGAAGAGGAAAAATCATGTTCTACCTTCACCCATTAGACGTTCTGGATCGGACCCTTCAAGACTCAGGATTCACGCAGCAGAAAAGCCAGGGATCTAGGCTCTGGCTGGTCTTCCTCTACACGCGCCCCCCGACTACCAGAGCCTGAACAAGCTCAAGCGCTAGCTGGTCGATTCTAACGACTTCATCGTCTTCGTCAAGTCTGTAAGTAGCTGAACCACGTCGCGATGATTCCTGAGATTATATTTTGCATACGACTTTGCGAGTCCGACCTTGATGGAGAATGATTTTTCAGGGAGGACTTTGAACAGGTCCTCATCGGCCTGGTCGTCCCCGACAGCAAGAACGAAGTCAAAGTTCTCCTGTGAGAGCAGAAGCTTCGCCGCCGTGCCCTTGTCGATACCAATGTTGCGCACCTCGATCGACTTGCTCGCCTGCAACACCTGAACCTCCGTGTTCTCGGAGAAGTAGGAGAGCTCATCAGCCAACTCCTTCGAGCGAACAGAAGCAAGCTCCGGATCGGCCGCTCGGAAGTTCCACACGAGCGAGAACTCTTTCTCTTCCGTGAACGAGCCGGGGAGCCTATCCTCGTGACTCTTGAGGATTGGTAGAACCTTCTCTTTCCAGTCGCTCTCAACCTTCACCGCCGGAACCCACTCCTTGCCCTTCTCCCTGATCCATGCTCCGTGCTCAGCGACTATTCCTATGTTGAGAGAGCCGAACCATTTCTCGAGGAGGGCCTTGTGGCGGCCGCTGATTATCACAAGGTTGTTCCGAGGGTCCTCCGATAGCGTGTTGAGTATAGCGACGAGTATGGCTCCCGGGACTGCTGTCTCGGGACGCTCCTTGAAAGGCGACAGCGTACCATCATAGTCTAGAAGAAGAATCCTCTTCTCGGAGCCAATATAGTCTTTGATCAGCCTCTCTCTAGTCGACTTGTCCATCAACCGGGCGCTGTACCTGTCCTGCTGCTCTTTTACAGAGCGAAGCTCGTCGACAAAGTCCTGGCCCCAGCGAATAACATCATAGCGCTCCAGCCGAGTCTGCATCACCTCGTTACGACGCATCTGCTCGTCCTCAGGCATCTCCAGAGCCGCCGTCAGCGCATCCACAATCTCGGACTGATCGTTAGGGTTGATGATCAAAGCCTCACCCAGCTCCCTTGCCGCGCCCGCCATCTCGCTAAGAATCAGAACTCCCCTCCGGTCGGATCTAGACGCCACGTACTCCTTTGCAATCAGGTTCATCCCATCCCTCAAAGGAGTTACCAGGGCGACATCACTCACGGCAAAGAGTCTCAGCAGTTGATCGTGGGGCAGGAAGCGGTATCGATAGACTATAGGGGTCCAGCCGATCGTCCCGAACTTCCCATTGATACCACCCACAAGCTTGTCGATCTCCTCCTTCATCTGTTGATAGTGCTCCGACCCAATTCTAGATGGGACGACTGACAAGAGCAGGACTACCCTGCGCTGCCATTCGGGATGCTTCGCAAGAAAGGCCGAGTAGGCCTCAAGCCGATGCTTGATCCCTTTCGTATAATCAAGCCTATCTAGGGATAGTACTGTCTTGATATTGCCACGCGTTGCACGGAGCTCTTCTGCCTCCCGCTGCACGCCTTCGCTCTTCACCATGTCGCGGATCTGTCGGTAGTCGACGCTCATGGGAAAAGTATCCACCCTGACCGCCCTCTCCCCGTCGATCAAGAGTTGGCCGAAGTTGTTGTCGATTCCGAGAATACGGAGTATGCATCTGAGGAAGTGTTGCGTGTAGTCGATCGTATGGAATCCTACAAGGTCAGCTCCAAGGATGCCCTCCAAGATTTGCCGCCGCATTCTCGTGGGTAGGGTACGGAAGATGTCATAGGAGGGAAAGGGAGTGTGGAGGAAGAAGCCGATGGACAACTCCGGAATCTTCTCTCTCAAGAGCCTCGGAAGTAGCATCAGATGATAGTCATGAACCCAGACCGTGTCCCCGGGCTTGACCACTTTTAGAATAGAGTCTCGGAAGACCTCATTCACTTTCACATACTGGGCCCAGTCCTGCTCGTCGAACCTGGCATGGGTCGGAAAATAATGGAACAGCGGCCAGATCGTGCTATTGCAGAACCCATGGTAGAACTGGTCCATCGTGTTAGCATCGATAAATACGGGATAGGCTTGTTCCTTGGCCGCCTTCTGTCTCAATTTGTCATGAGACTTTTCGTCGACCTCGATTCCCGGCCATCCAATCCATAGGTGATCAATGCTGGACGCGTCCTTTCTCGCCCAGTTCAAGTACGCGGTCAAGCCGGAGACGAGACCGCCGGGGCTCGGGCGGAAGACCAACTCCCCCTCCTGACTGCTCGCTGTAAAGGGAAGCCTATTGGAGACGACCAACAATCTCATATCAATCGCCCGTGTGTGCCGCTGAGCCCTATCTCGCTCCCACATAGGCGGGTTACTCTCCCTTAAACCAGCGGAGGATGGTGCGTGAGGGAACGGCGTAAACTATTGGCCCGCAGATAGTGAGCATTAGGAATAGTCTCCACAAGACCGTTAAGCTTAACCCCAGCAGACGCTGACGGAAACGTGGGAATTCAATGGTATACTGCTGGAAATGCGGAAGCCAAGTCGGAGAGCAAGCGGCCCTCTGCCCCAAGTGCGGAGCCACCCTACGCGGAACTATGGGAGTGCAGTCTCCTACGGGCTTTGAGTTGTTGAGGGACGACAGGAGTGTCCAGAATCACTGGGCGCGGAGAGTACTTGCGATCCTCATCGACGCGGCTATAGTGGTCATCGTGCTGGCTGTGATCGCTACAGTCTTCGCAATCCCCTTCTTCATCGGGCTGGGATTCCCGTCCACGGCCGTGTCGGCATTTCCTGCTTGGTGGGCGGGATGGTGGGCAGCCTGGCTCGCATGGGCTTCTCTCGTTCTCTTCCTCTACTCCTTCCTCGCCGAAGGATTGTATGGCAGAACCCTCGGCAAGGAGATCATAGGTCTCCGAGTCGAGAGAATTGACGGGAAGTCCATGGACCTGCGTAGTAGCTTCATACGAAACATCAGCAAGATCTACTGGCTCCTCCTAGTCTTGGATGTAGCCGTCGGGCTGGGGACTCACGGCGAGATGAGCCAGAAGTGGAGCGACCGCTTCATCGGGACTAAAGTTGAGGCCAAGACCCATATGACAATAATTCCCTGAAACGTCAAGAACAGTCTCGCGAAACAACGTGGCAACAAGTCAGCACGACGCAGCAGCAAGCCTCAATCATCTCTACGAGGATTACTGGGAGTTCATTCTACATGAAAGCCCAACCTACGCCACCTATCTTGGCGACCACCGGTACGACGACAGGCTGGACGATGTCTCAGCAGAAGCATATCACCGGCGAATCGACAGGCTCAAGAAATACCTGGATCAGCTGAAGAGTCTTCGAAGACCCGTAGGTCAGGCGGATCGGCTCAACTATGACCTGTTCCAACGCGAACTCGCCCTACAGATCGAAGGCGCCAAGTACGAACCCTATCTCACCCCGATCAGCCAACAGACCGGACCCCACATAGACCTCCCCCAGCTCATCACCTTCCATCCCTACAAGACCAAACAGGACTTTGGCAATTACATCAACCGCCTGAGACAATTCCAAAGAGTTTTCGACCAGACGATCGCCAACCTGAAAACTGGAATAGAAAAGAAGATCGTCCAGCCGAGAGTCGTAGTCGAGAAGATCATACCCCAACTAGAAACCCAAGTAGTGGCCGCGCCGGACAAGAGCGAACTCCACAAGCCCATCGATGAAATCCCATCAAGCATCGGAGCGGACGACGCACACCGGGTGGCGAAGGAGTTGGATGAGGAGATAACCAGCTCTGTCGTCCCCGCCTACACTAAACTCCTAAAGTTCGTCAAGGAAGAATATCTTCCAAAATCTCGCACCAACCCAGGCATCTGGTCCCTCCCGAAGGGAAAAGCGATGTACGACTACGCCATTCGATATCATACGACCACGAACCTCACGCCTGCCCGGATCCACAGGATAGGCAAGCGGGAGCTTGTACGGATAAACAGAGAGATCCGCGCCATACTTCGAAAAGCCCAGTTCAAGGGAACCCTCCAACAGTACAACGAGACACTTCGCAACGACAAGTCAAACTTCTACGCAACCGGTCAAGACCTTCTCGACGGGTTCAAACGGATACTCAAGCAGATGGATGCGAAACTATCGCTTCTCTTCGGCCGTTTGCCCGAGTCAGAGTATGGATTTCGCGAGATCGAAGAGTTCCGCGCTGACGCAGCACCGGCCGCATACTACTATCTGCCTCCAGAAGACCGTTCGAGACCCGGATACTTCTACGTGAACACCTACAAGCCCGAGACCCGGCCAAAATACACGATGGAAGCACTCGCATACCACGAGGCAGTACCAGGCCACCATCTACAACTCGCACTCCAGCAAGAACTAAGAGACCTCCCAAAGTTCCGACGCAACGGCGGCTACACAGCATTCATAGAAGGCTGGGCGCTCTACGCGGAACGACTCGGCAAGGAGATCGGCTTCTACAAAGACATGCTCTCAGACTTTGGCAGGCTAACACAGGAGGCATGGAGAGCCGCTCGTTTGGTTGTGGACACGGGCATTCATAGTATGAAGTGGACCCGAGAACAAGCTATCCGATTTCTCAAAGAAAACACGGCCACCACTGAGCAGGACATCGTGTCAGAAGTAGACCGCTACATAGCGTGGCCTGGTCAGGCACTCGCCTACAAGATTGGCGAAATGAAGATCAGGGAACTCAGAGCCAAGGTGGAGAAGAAGCAGAAACGAAAGTTCGAGATCCGGAGATTCCACGACGAGCTCTTGAATGACGGTGCTCTTCCGCTCGACCTGCTTGCAAAGAAGATGACCAGTTGGCTGGGCGTGAGCGCTTGATATGGAGCTGCATTGACGAGGAGCTTAAGAGAGACCGGGTAATAGGAATGGTGTCCGGCCGATTCTCTAGGATGGATTAGTGTTGGTCATGTCTAATGAAGAAATGGAGATTCAGAGAATAAAGGAGAAGAAACTGGTCGAGATGATGCAGAAGGCTCGCGCACAGCTTGAGACCGCCGCCAAGAATGACGGGAAACCCATCCTTCTCTCAGACGCCAGCTTCTCCTCAGAGATATCGAAATACCCGTTGATGGTTGTAGACTTCTGGGCAGCATGGTGTGGCCCCTGCCGTACGGTCGCTCCCATCATAGAACAACTAGCCAAGGAATACGCGGGCCGCGTCGCCTTCGGTAAGCTAAACGTGGATGAGAATCCCTTGACATCGGGCGAGTTTGAGGTCCAGAGCATCCCAACACTCTTGATCTTCCGAAACGGCGAGGCGGTTGACGGGATCGTTGGGGCCGTTCCAAAATACCAGATAGAGACTAGGATCAAGGCTCACCTCGGCAATTAGCCCAGCCAGTCTAATGTACGATTCTATCAGGCTAACCGCTGGTAGTGATTGTCAGCCAATCACTCCCTGGCGTTGCATCTCATCTTGGACTCCTCCTCTGATCTGTTTTAGCTGAAGCCTCTGTTCAGCGTATTCGTCTCCTCCGATCCGGCCAGCCTTGAAATCCTCGTCCAGCCGTCTCATCTGATCCTCAAGCTCGACGACTCGTCTCCGCAGGTGATCCAGATAGGACCTGGATGCCTCCACACCGGCTATCTGGCTCGGAGTCAAGGAGGCCTTGATGACACCGTCTTCTATTCTCATGATACTGTCTGCTGCCCTCGCAACGTTCTGATCATGCGTAACCATGATAACAGTCTTGCCCAATTCCCGGTTTACCTTCACCAAAAAGTCCGTGACCATCTTCGCGTTGACACTGTCTAGTTCGCCTGTGGGCTCGTCGGCCAGGAGGAGCGGGGGATCGTTGGCGAGTGCCGCCGCAATAGCGACTCGCTGCTGCTCTCCACCGCTCATCTCATCAGGCTTATGGTCTCTTATGTCGAGGAGCCCTACTGTGTTGAGAAGCTCCTTCGTCCTTGAGGATCGAGTAGACCTGGGAACGCCAGCAGCCATCATTGGTAGCTCAACATTCTCCTCAGCCGTCAACGTCGGTATCAGGTTCAGCGCCTGAAAGATGTGCCCCACAACCTCCCGTCTGTAGCCCACCAGCTCGGAAGGCGCAAGGGCAGTCACGGTCGTGTCTCCCACAGTAATCGTACCTGCAGTCGCACGATCGAGCCCTCCGAGAATGTTGAGCAGAGTAGTTTTTCCGCTCCCGCTGGGACCGATGATTGAGACCATTCCGCCCGCTTCGACTTTGAGGCTGAGTCCGCGGAGCGCTTGGACTTCTATTCTGCCGAGCTTATAGGCTCGGACTAGAGAGTTGACTATCACCGGCACTGAGGTCAAGCGAATCTCACCGTTCGGTTCATTTTTGAGAGGTCCTTTCTAGCCGCTAGAATCGCGGGCAGAAAGACTCCGGCAAGCAAGAGGGCAACTATTCCAAGAATGTTCAGAAGTGCCCATTGTGGAAAGATGATTCTGCGCGCAGCAAGGATTGCCAAGTATCCTTGGTTCAAAGAGTTCTGCCCCTGCGCGTCACCCCAGATCACTACCAGTCCAACTATTGTGCCAAGGATGAGAGAGAAGGGAGCTGTCGATAGGACAATCCGCGAACGGCTATCATGGTAATCTCCTTCTCCCGCTCTCTGTAGCCAGTGTATGCCACTGTGCCGACTCCGATGCTGGACGCTAAGCCAGCGAAGGCTGTTCCAAGGCGGAGAACATTCTGGCCTCCTGCACTGATTATTCCAGGAACTCCTCCAACGGAGACTTGAGCGGCCGAGACTGAGAGGGATGGATAGTCCCTCTGTAAGGACTGAGTGATCTGATCAAGGGATACGCCCGATGCGACGCGGGCAAGGACAAAGCTCGGCGCATCAATCTTAGACACGTTTTGGTTTAGGAGTCGAAGGGGGACGAAGGACCATCCTTCGGGTTGGAAGTAGCTGAAGGGACCGGAAGATCGCGAATAGTCGGGTCCGAAGAAGCCGACGACTGTCACGTTCGCCCTTCCGCTAACTAGAGTGCCCGTTCCTGTCGTGTAGGAATAAGAGATCGTGAATCTACTTCCGATCGGGATGGAATAGTACGAAGCAACTCCGTGGTCTAGGACGATAGTCTGATTGTTCGATCCTAGGGTTGAGAAGACGCTGTCTATGTCGCCGCTGAACCAGCCGGACTCGTAGTATGCTCCCTGCCTCCAAGTCGAAGGATCTATTGCTTTTATCTGGAGATATCCAAAAGGCGTATTTGCGGGAAAGTCGGTCTCGGGAGTTGCTCCTGTAACATTGCTCCAACTTGTAATGTTACTCGCGATTCGGGTTGCGTTCGCGATCGAGTTTATGCCCGAAAGGTGTAGGTCGGAACCATTCTGGACCTCTGCCTGGCGGTAGTTGTAATCCTGCTGGCTGGCCAGGTCACCTATGACCCACACCGAGTACCCTACGATTAAAGCAACTATGAAAACAAGCGCTGCAACCCTACGCGGATTCCTGAACACGCTTCTTGAGGCGAGAACCGAAATTTCGCCGATGATTTTTCTGGAGAGGGAGGCGAATCCGCGATGAAACCGCTGGGCCAGTCCAGTAGATAACTGGGCCGCGCCGTATAGGAAGAGGAATGGACCAATGTACGTTAGCACGAAGCTCAAGACGGCGGCGACAATCAAGACTAACGCGAGGAAAAAGTTCGCGCCGAAAACGGACCGACCTATATTCTGATAATTTATCCCCAGAAAGAGAAGAACCAGCTGGTACAACCCGAGGGAGAAGGCCACTATTGCCCCTCGCTTCCTTCTTGGTCTAGTCTCCTCTAGGTAGACATACTCTTTCAGTGCTTGAGCAGGGTCCATAGCCGCCGCCTGACGAGCGGGTGAGAATATCGAGAAGAAGGTGAGAATCACAGCAAACACGAGCGTAACAATAACTGCGTCAGAGGTTAGGAAGGCACCTCCTCCCGACGCTCCACCCAGAGCCCAGATGAAGGTCGGGTTCAGCCCATAGGCCAGTAAGACGCCTGCGACACCCGCGACGATTCCTACCATCAAACCTTCAGTCAGAAAATGCTTGAACAGCTGTCCGCGAGTGAATCCTCTGGTCAATAGAATTCCTATCTCTTTGCGGCGCAGGTTGAACGATGACTGAGAGACCGTCCGCCCCACATACCAGGATAGGAAGAATACTGGTATTGAAACAATAGTGAACTGCAAGCGCAGCGCAAAAATCTCCTGCGAAAATCCTTGTAACTGGGAAAG
>VBBG01000148.1:0-3799 GCA_005882905.1 Candidatus Bathyarchaeota archaeon
CACTGCTACGAGAAAAGATAGTAGACTCCACGGCGAGAAGACTGGTCATCGTCATAGACGAGAAAAAACTGGCCAAGACACTCGGCGGACCCCAACCAATACCAGTCGAGATAACCCCCTTCGCATACGCTTCCACACTCGAAAAAATCAGGAGAATCTCGGACAAGACCAGTCTTAGAGAAACCACAGGCAAAGTAGGACCCGTCATAACAGACAACGGCAACCTCATCGCAGATGTCTACTTCAGAAGCCTCCGCCGTCCGGAAATTGTGCACGAGAAACTCAAGAAGATTCCGGGCGTGATTGAAACCGGGCTCTTCCTAGGCATGGCGGACACGGCCTATGTGGGAAGAAAGGACGGGCATGTAGACATCCTCCGCAGAAGCTGAAATTTTCCTCGAGAACAGGCCTGATTGCAAGAATCGTTTCTCGCTCCACAAGAACCTTTTCTCACTCAAAGATCTTCTGACTCTGACTAGTCGGAGCTTACCCAGGCCCAAGTGCCGGGGGCGGGAGTCTCGAACTCGACCGGTTTGTCGAACCCGCGACCTCCGGATATCCTATCCGGGATTATGAGTCCGGCGCTGTAGTTCCCTAAACAGGGTCTGACCAAGCTAAGCCACCCCGGCAAACGGGACGGCGCCGCCTCACTGGCTAAAAGCATTGACCTCAGAAACATTAAACGCGCGAGAGATCATGCAAGCCGATCAAGGAAGACCCGGAATGGGCCAACATGGCTTCTTGACCCTTGATGATATCGACACGGCCAACAAGCGCGTCTTCCTCAGAGTCGACATCAACGTCCCACTTGATCCCTCCACACATCTCATCCTCGATGATACGAGAATTAGGGCGATATCCGAGACACTATCGAAGCTTGAGAACGCGAAGGTTGTTCTAGGATCGCATCAGAGCAGGCCGGGAAAGGATGATTTCACAAGCATGGAACCGCACGCGGAGGCGCTCGCATCATTCTGCAATCAAGATGTGAAGTTTGTGGAAGATGTGATGGGTCCGCATGCCCGGCAGAGAATTGCCAAGGTCGAGCCCGGCCAGGTCTTGGTCCTGGACAATCTCAGATTCTGCGCCGAGGAGAATGTTGACGATAAGCCGGAGAAGTTGTTGAAGACACATTTTGTCAAGACTCTCGCCCCCCTCTTCGACCTCAACGTCAACGATGCCTTCGCTACAGCCCACCGTTCTCAGCCGAGCATCGTAGGCCTGGCGGAAGCATTGCCGAGCGCGGCAGGCCGACTGATGCAGAAGGAGATGGCCGCGGTCTCCAAACTACTCGTTGAGCCGAAAAGACCCTGCGTGTACATCCTCGGCGGCGCAAAAGTCGAAGACAAGGTACCAGTGATCAAGCATATCCTTGACGGTGGAAAAGCTGACAAGATCTTGCTGGGAGGGGTCCCAGCAAAGCTCTTCCTCAGAGCAAAGGACAAGAAGATCTCGACAGACGACGAGAAAGATATCGCGTTGCTCCAGGAACATCTCGAGACCGCAAAGGGACTGTTGGCGAAGTACAACGACAGGATAGAACTCCCGGTGGATCTCGCATACGAGGATTCGCACGGAAAGAGGGTCGATCACGACATCGATTCGCAGCAAGTTAAAGGACCAGCCCTGGACGTTGGAGTCAAGACGATCGACAAGTACTCCAAAACGGTTGAAAGCGCAGCTACCGCTGTCGCCAATGGACCCCTTGGAGTCTTCGAGAGAAACGGGTTTGACGCGGGAACAAGACGGGTCCTAGAATCCATGGCTAAGAGCAGCGGCTATACTGTTATCGGAGGGGGACACATGGTAGGACTGGCATCAATCCTCGGAATCGACGAGAAGCTCACACATGTCAGCACCGCAGGAGGCGCAATGCTGTCACTCCTCTCCGGCCAGAACCTCCCGGGAGTAGAAGCCCTCGTCAGAGCCGCGGATAGAATGCGGAACCAGAAAAGCCACAGCTAGGGCCTTGTGAGTAGAACTTATCTTAGCCCCGACCCGCCACCACTCACCAGCCCCGGTAGCTCAGTGGTGGAGCGGCGGCCTTGTACACTCGAAGAGAAAGCCGCAGGTCCCGGGTTCAATCCCCGGCCGGGGCTCCCAGACACATAGAGCCCATTTCGGACCGAACGCGTTTTAACCAGGCAAGCTCTCACACGCCGATCCACACGAAAATAAACAGCAAGTCTCCTTCTCACGTCGCTTCTTATCTCCGGAATGAGACGAGTTAAGGAGAGCGCGATGGCGAGAAGGTTCTGGAAGCGTCGCACCATTCTCTTCGGCTCAGTCGTGGTCGCCCTCTCAATCGGAGTTGTATTTACCAGCGTACCCTTCTTACCCAACACTCCTCCGCCCCACTCCTCGATAACAACGATGAGGAGCTATGACATCCGTGGAGGAAACCAGTCTCGACCTGGGTACGACACGCTGACAGTTTCAGGACTTACCAAGACTGGGTCTCCGCCTATAACCAGCCTGGCTCCGCTCTAGATAGGCTGACGGGTTGCATTCTTGGCCCTACACAGCAGGTCTACCAGAATACCCTGAAGTTTCAAGTTCCCTACTCGGGAACTTGGGTCATAATGGCTCTAAACAGTAATCCTCAGGGAATAACTGTAGACTTTGGTCCCGCATAACTAATGCCGGGCTAGACAGGGCGTGATCCTCGAAGGAATGAGAAGACCGCTGACACGAGGATCAGAGCTGAGAAGATTACGAGAGAGTGCTGCAATCCTGTAAGAAACGCGGCGGCGTAGTTGCCGATTATTTGACCACCCGAGATGGTGGTCGGGTTGCCGATTATGTTGACGAGGATGTTGTACGGGACATCGGCTGTCATCACCGATAGGACGAGAGGGATGCTAGCAACAATGCTCGTGTTAATTATTGTACTCCTTACTCCAGAGGAGATGCCTCTCTTGGCGCCTGGTACCGAGCCCATGACGGAGCTCGCGTTAGGGCTGCGGAACAGGCCGATGCCAAATCCGACAAGGATTAGGCCCAATGCTATCGGGGGATACGACGTAGTCGCCGTGAACCCGGAGAGATATAAGAAGCCGCTCGCGGCCACTACGAGACCCGTTGTGCTCAGACCCCGTGCCCCCCATCTGTCCGAGAGCGACCCGCTTATGGGGCCGATAAAGATGAGAGTGGCGTCGAGCGGTATGAGGAAGATGCCGGCGTGGAGGGGGTCGTAGCCCCTGACCAGCTGGAAATAGAGGGTCATTACGAAGGCGAGCCCCGCAAAGGCGAGACCGCTCAGAAGGTTGGCAATATTGCCGGCGGTAAAGAGCCTGTTTCTGAACAGTGAAAGATCTAGTACCGGAAAGCTGGCCCTCCGCTCGGCCAGTGCAAAGATGATCACGAGGAAAAAGCTCAGTCCTGTAAGCGTGAGTGACAAGGGGTCGGTGATACTCCCCAGAGTCAGACCGAGGAGTAGCAATGTGATAGAGGCGGAGAATGTCACGGCGCCCTGCAGATCGAACTTCTCACCACGAGCAGGAAGATGGATCTCCTTCAGCCTCTTCCTTGACCAGTAGGTGCCGAAGATGCCGATCGGGACGTTTATCAGGAATATGGAGCGCCAGGTAAAGAGCTGTATGAGGACACCGCTGAGAGTGTAGCCTGTAATCGTCCCGGCGTTGATCGCGACCTGGTTTATCCCAATCCCTTTCCCAAGCTCGCTGCCTGCGAAGGCGTCTGTGACGATTGCGACGCTGTTCACGAAGAGGAAGGCGGCACCAACCCCCTGAATTAGCCGGAAGGCGAGAAGCATCTCAGCCGTGATGGAGAGGCCTGA
>VBBG01000148.1:3945-4362 GCA_005882905.1 Candidatus Bathyarchaeota archaeon
AGATACCGACGGTAGTGACCGTGAGAACGACCCACTTGTACTCCAAGACCGACCCGCCAGCCAACCAAGGCATCTCCGCGCTCCGCCCGGGAGAACTATAAAACGCGCACTACAGTCAAGAAAGGATCATCTAGAAAACAGCCGACAACTCCCGAGACAAGCCGAGAATCAGCCCTGATCGCGATTCCAAGCATCCGTTTTGACCTCGCGCGGTTTCCACGCTGACCTGCACGCTGACCTCCACGATCACAAAACGACTGACCCGCCCGTTCTCCGCGACAAACCGGAAACAGAGCCCAGACCGGGTTCAACTGGTGGAGACCGTCTCCAAAAATCTCAAAAGCGTTGCTCCCCGCGACACAAACCTGCTCTTTGGGAATGGGAGTCGCCCCAAGAAATAGTTCAGAACAAGCCCGG
>VBBG01000061.1 GCA_005882905.1 Candidatus Bathyarchaeota archaeon
CCAGTCATGACTCTCTTGAACTGGCTCAACAAGCCAGTCAGACATCGCTCGTCCAAGCTGCTGGGCCCCGCTACTGTCAGTGATTACGTCGAGATCCCTTGGGACCAAGTCGATCCCCTGCACAGCTAACGCCCCGCTGCCCGCGAGCCACCAATCAACATTATTTCCAGAGGCTCGTTCGAGAAAACTCAGCAAAGCTTTGTCCCAAGGCACAGGCTTTGCGCCTGCGGCTTGTAGAATCATCTCTTCTGCACAGAAGACAAAACGTGCAAAGATCTGACTCAGATGAGGCGTGTCGGCTTCGAAGACTCGAACGAAGCCCTCGTCCCTCTCGACAAAACCTAGGTCCTTAGCCGCTTTGTGGTATGCCGGGTCTAGGTCCGATACAAGAAAGTGCGTCTTACGACCCAAAGTCTTCCGGCTAATTCTCAAATACTTCCTCCAACCTCTTGAAACTCATCGTGGCCGCCCAAAAAACTGATACGTTCTATACTGACCTTTGCGGCGATTCTACCTAGACACCTCCAAATCTACAGCGCTTAGACAGAGAACTTGGCCGACTCTCCGCCTTTTTAGAACCAAGAGCGCTGAGACGGCTTCATTGACTCCGAACCACTTTTCGCATGATCCATTTGCTTGCTCCGAGAGCACCGAGCGGATGGAATCCGAACTCGGTGAACATTGAGTGAGTTCCACCCCACAAGAATGAGCTCGAGTATGGTTTCCCTCGTGTGTTGATTGGATATCCGTCGACCGTCCCGCCTCCCTCGCTCGCGATCATCCGCAACGCGCCTTGCAGCGCTGCTTTCGAGACTCCCTCTCGCCTATGGTCGCGGTCGACGAAGAAGCACGTAATCCTCCAGTCGGGCGGAGCCAGATCCAACTTGCCATAGCCGCTCATACGGCCAGGGAGCTCGACTGGGGGTCCGAACTGACACCAGCCAACAACATTCCGCCCAACATAGACGAGGGCCGCGTGGGATCTATCTGCTCGAACAAGCCTCTCTTTGAGTGCCCTGTGCTTTCCAGACCACTCTTTCTCCTCGCTACGCTTTAGATGGAAGGCGGTACACCAGCAACCACCCCAGACTCCGTTATGTTTTTCGACCGCCCGCTCAAAGTCCGGCCATGTCTGTGACCCTAGCTCACGGACGGAGAGATACGCCTTGGACGCTTTTCCCTCCTTCCGATCAGACCCAGGGTCTCCCTTGGAGCCTACACGCGAGGTAGTCGGTTTCTTCTTCATTTGGATATCCACCCCTTGTCGATTTTACGAGTATGACTCATCCGAGAGAATTCCTCCAAGGCTTCGGGACGCGAGCCGTGTATACGACTTCCTCAGCCCCGAGAACTTCTCCCAGCTCCTCTAGCCTCTCCGCGGTCAGCCGCTGGCGCGCTTCAGGGGTGTTCTGCGCTTCAGAGTATGAGTAGGCAAGGCGAGATCGACGCTATCGCGCTATACGCCGTGGCTGATGCCGATCTCGATCTGCGTGAGCTGGTGACGTTGAACTGTAATAGATAGAGGGAGATTGGTACCACCTATCTCACCGTTTGGGGGAAGAGTCAAAGGATAGCCTGTGAAGCTCACATGATATCTTCCGGGAGGTACTAGAACCTGGAAGACTCCAGTCTTCAAGTCACACTTGGTGAAAGTCCACTCAACCGAGACTTGCACGATTTTACCATCTGGGCCTTGTACTAGAACGCTGCCTTGAGGATCGGGGAACGAATAGCTACAAGAGACTGCACCGCGATCATAGGCGATGCTCCCTTTGATGCCTGAGGGAGCACTGAGCATGCCATAAAGGCCTTCAAGGACCGGATTTGACACCATCCAATTACGGAGCTGTGGGTAGGCTGAAGCAGAATAGCCGAATGAGCCCAAGACTAGCCCTGCTAGCACGACGACTGCGAGCTTTCTCCTGGGAGAAGCCAAATAGAATCGAGTAAGAATTCTGTCGTCAAGACCCTTAAGCGTTGGGGATCCGGCCAGCGGCTTCGCCATCTCGGAGCGGGCCAGACTAGAACTCTGGATGCAGGTGAATTCCTAGAGACAGCAATAGTCTGACGATGAGAAGTTGGTTCGGCTGGTTATCTGGTGATTCTTAGTGTTCGCATGCCCCAGACTCTTTCGACGGTGTAGAGTTTGACCTCGCTGATTATGAGGGGAGTCTTCATCGACCGCATGTTTTGGGGCGTGAATTCCATGTAGAAGGGTAGGCCGGGCGTGTTGGTGTAGAGTGCGCGGTCTACCATGTAGAGCCTGTTGAAGTCGCTGAGGCTGTTGCAGACGAGTGCTTTGATGCGGAGAACCTCCTCGCTGACAGTGTCCAGCTGAACCTCGTCTGTGTATCCTGAGTCTAAAACCCGTAATTCGCCTGTAGGACCTTGGTTAAGCCTCATGTCTCAATCAGCCGAGCCTTTGACTTCCCGCTGATCCTCATTACTAGTAGGTGCTTTCCGGCTTATAATCCGTATCGCTACACGCGTCCGACAAGTGGAGTATCCATCAGAAAACAGATCGTCGCTGGCGGATTCACAGCGAGCGTCCTAGATCCGCTCAGTTCGTTTCTGTGCTCATTTGCTGAGCGAGGTCTTTCCTGGCTGGTCGAATATGACGACATCGGTCGCCGACGGTGGAGGTGAGGCTCGGTGCATCTTGCGATAGCCGATGAACAGAAGGACTAGCCCCGTCGCGAGAATTGCGAGGCCTGTTCCGAGGAGGGCAGGGTTGGAGCCGTCTAGGACCCAGGATACCTGAACATTCTGTACCTGATC
>VBBG01000097.1 GCA_005882905.1 Candidatus Bathyarchaeota archaeon
TCTCCATCTTCATCGCCTCCAGGACGACCAGAGCCTGCCCCTCTTCAACCGTCGCGCCGACTGAGATTTTCACCGACGCAATCTTCCCAGCCATAGGGGAGTTTATCAGAACAGGCCCCTCAACTTTGTCCGATTCGCCTATGTACGCAAGCTGGGTTTCTTCCTCAATCCTCACAAGTATTGGCCGGCCATTCAATTCGACAGTGTAGGCCTCACGACCTTCGTGTTTCTCGACGCTGACCCTGACTACCTTTCCCACGGTCCGAACCAGGAGGACTAGAGGATCAGCCGATACCTCACTCAGTACTTCGACCTTGACATTCTTCTCGTCTACCGGTACGTTCCATTGCGAGTCTCCGCCAGAAATTTCGCCCAGTCGAAACCTTTTTCCTTCTATGTCGAGGATGGGCGTCAGACTCCCTCCACGTAGAGCGCGGGCTTTGTGATCTGCTGATCCCGTAGCCCGGAGCGCCACCCGCCTCGCGCCAGGGTTCCTTCTCGGGTCGACGCCAGCTCAACTTTACTCGTAGCAAGCTTGACCGCCAGAGAGATCGCGGCTATCTCTTCGGAGGATATCGCGGATTTCGGCTTCCAGCCGGAGAGCATCTCGTCGAGGAACTGCGTGTGATAACTACCTCGGAGGAACCTCTCATCCTCTAGGACTGCTTGGTGTACGGGGAGTGTGGTCCTGACGCCTTCGATGACCGTCTCGTTGAGAGCTACCCGCATTCTCTCAACGGCACCGTCTCTATCGAGACTGTATGCTGCGACCTTTGCGATGAGTGAGTCGTAGTATTCTGGTACTGGGGCTCCGTCGTAGAGAGCGCTATCAATCCTAATCCCAGGCCCTCCTGGGGGGACGAATTTGGTGACTCTGCCAGGGTCGGGCGCGAATCCGTGCGCTGGATCTTCAGCGTTTATCCTACAGTTGAGCGCGGCTCCAGTAAACGAGATCTCGTCTTGGGACAGGTCGAGGCGGTGTTCGCTTGCGATGAGCAGCTGTTTTTCGACAATGTCAACGCCAGTTACGATCTCGCTTATGAGATGCTCTACCTGTATCCTCTTGTTCGTCTCAAGGTAGTAGAATTCTCCGTCCTTCGAGAGGACGAATTCGACTGTGCCAGCGTTCTCGTAGTGTGTTGCCTGGACCACTTTCAGAGCTAGCGATAGGAGCCGGCTGCGTTGCTTGGCGTCGAGTGCTGGCGAAGGAGTTTCTTCTAGAATCTTCTGATATCTTCGCTGGAGGGAGCAGTCTCTCTCGCCGAGATGAATCGCTTTTCCTCGGGGTCCTGCGAGAACTTGGACCTCGATATGTCGTGGCTCCTTCAAGTACTTCTCTATGTAGAGCTCTGGGCGTCCGAATCCGGCCGCAGCCTCCGCACGGGCATTGTCGAATGCTCTCTGAAGTTCTTTGACAGTTCGGACAATTCTCATCCCTCTTCCTCCACCTCCGTAGACCGCTTTTACGAGGACGGGGAATCCGATCTTACGAGCTTCAGACTCTGCTCTGTCGAGGGATTGGATTTCTGTGGCGGCGCCTGGGATTACTGGGACTCCTGCCTTCTCAGCGAACTTCTTGGACTCAAGCTTGTTTGCCACTTGGGCAAGGACCCGGCTGCTGGGTCCGATGAATACTAGATCGCTCTCCTCGCAGGCTCGCGCGAGGTCAGGGTTCTCCGCAAGAAACCCGTAGCCGGGGTGTACCGCTTCTGCTCTGAACTTCTTCGCGGCCTTGATGATTTTCGGGATGTTGAGGTAGCTGTCTGAAGGCGGGCCTGCGCCGATCTCGTAGGCCTCGTCTGAACTGATGACGTGTCTTGATTCTAGGTCGGCGTTGGAGTAGACCGCGACAGTCTTTACTCCGAGCCTTTTGCACGTTCGGATGATCCTGAGGGCGATTTCGCCTCGGTTGGCGATCAGGATTTTCCTGAACATCTATCAGGGTCTTCTATAACGGGATGTTTCCGTGCTTTCGGGGAGGCCGGGCTTCCCTCTTGGTCTTCAACGAGTCCAGATAGTTGATGAGCACCTCTCTAGTATCGCTTGGGTCTATCACATCATCCAGGTACCCTCGTTCTGCCGCTACGTACGGATTTGCGAATTTCTCACGGTACGACTTGACCAGTTCCTTCCTCTTGGCGGCTGGATCTTTGGACTTGGCAAGCTCGTCGCGGAAGATGATGTTGATCGCTCCTTCGGGACCCATTACAGCTATCTCGGCGGATGGCCAGGCAAAGTTGGCATCTGCTCGGATGTGTTTGCTGCCTAGGACATCGTAGGCTCCGCCGTAGGCCTTGCGGATAATTATCGTGATCTTGGGGACGGTGGCCTCGCAGTAGGCGTAGAGGAGTTTGGAGCCGTGGCGGATTATTCCCTCATGCTCCTGGTCGACTCCTGGGAGGAAGCCGGGCACGTCAACGAGGGTGAGGATTGGGATGTTGAACGCGTCGCAGAACCGTACGAATCGTGCTCCTTTGACGGAGGAGTTGATGTCAATGACTCCTGCATTGAATTTGGGCTGGTTGGCCACTATTCCTATGGACTGGCCGTTGATCCTTGCGAACGCTGTTATCATGTTTGGGGCCCAGAGGGACTGGACCTCTAGGAGTTCTCCACCGTCGACTACCCTGGTCAGGATCTCTTTCATGTCGTACGGCTTGTCATAGTCGTCGGGCAGGATCGTGCTCAGCTCCTCCTTCCTCCCGGCTGGTGGTAGAGGTTTTGCAGGGGGCGGGTCTTCCATGTTGTTGGAGGGAATGTAACTGAGTAGTTTGCGGATCTGCTGGAGGCATTCTTTCTCGTTCTTGGCGAAGAAGTGGGCAACGCCGCTTGTGGTATTGTGGAGTCTGGCTCCTCCGAGTTCTTCGAAGCTGACTGTCTGATTCAGGACTGTCTCGATCACGTCGGGGCCTGTGATGAACATGTAGCTGGTCTTGTCGACCATGAAGGTGAAGTCTGTCATCGCCGGGGAGTAGACAGCGCCCCCCGCGCAAGGTCCCATTATCGCGGATATCTGCGGGACGACTCCTGATGCGAGTACGTTTCGGAAGAATATCTCCGCGTAACCTCCGAGGCTGACGACGCCCTCCTGTATTCGTGCTCCGCCTGAATCGTTCAGTCCTATGACTGGGACCCCGGTCTTCAGAGCCATGTCCATTATCTTGGTGACCTTCCGTGCGAACATCTCGCCAAGGGAGCCTCCGAAGACCGTGAAATCATGCGAGAACAGGTACACGAGTCGTCCATCGATCCTTGCGTGTCCCGTGACAACTCCGTCACCCAGAATCTTCTTCTCCGCCATTCCAAAGTCTACAGTCTGATGTACGACAAAGCGGTCGATTTCGACGAAACTGCCCGGGTCGACGAGAGCGTCTATTCTCTCGCGGGCTGTCATCTTTCCCCGTGAATGCTGTGCCTCGATCTTTTCTGGGCCGCCACCGAGCTTGGCCAGATCGCGTTTATCCTTCAACCTGTCGTACCGCTGCATCATGTTCTTGTTTCGAATCCGCGGGAGACCGGAGGCGGTATAAAAGCAGGGCTAGTTTGCAGTGTCGTACAATACTCTGAGCGTTCCTTCTCTCATTTTCTGGGTCCGGCCATCCTCAGTTTCTAGAATCAGGGATCCATCTTCGTCAATTCCTCTTGTAATGCCGGTTACTGTTCTCTCTTGGTGGGTGACTTGGACTTGGAGAGGCCGGTGGATACAGTTGTGCCACCACTCTTCCAGTATCGACGACGGTTTGACGATTTCGTTGTACTTGGACATGGTCTGGTCTGCTATTGTTTTCAGAAGTCTCCGGAGGTCGTATTTCGTTCCCGTCGTGGCGAAGAGAGAAACTGCGCCTGTTGGAAGTTGTGTCTTCCGTAGGTTGACGTTCAAGCCGATTCCAACAACAACAAAGGACGCTCGATCACCGATCGTCTTGGACTCTATGAGTATCCCCCCCAGTTTCCCGGATTCGATGACCAGGTCATTTGGCCATTTGAGCCGGACGTGAACATCTGTCTCATCCTCAAGGGCTTGTCGTGTAGCGTTTGCGGACAGAAACTGGAGCAGTGCAACTCGGTTGCTCGAGATGTCTGGTCTGAGGAGTATCGAGAACCAGAGTCCGCCTCTGGGCGACTCCCATCTCTTCCCGCGTCTGCCTCTTCCGCTGGTCTGTGTGTCTGCGACGACGATTGTCCATTCAGGTGCCCCTTTCTCGCCGAGCTGGTAGGCTGTCGTGTTGGTGGATTGGAGTTGCTTGTAGTGGAGGATCTTCAGCGTTTACCCGCTGAGTCTTTCCAGAAGATGATCTTGTGGTTTAAGCGTTAAGCGCTCACTGAGATTGGCCGTAGCCAATCGTTGAATGGTCTCCAGGACGTGTAGATATTATCCGCGAAATTCAATGTTCGCATCTCGACCTTCAACCCGGCTTCATCGTCCTGGTCTCGGAACTCGAGTACTACATCGGCGAATCTCTTGACCGTCTCGACCATTGCTCGATCGTGTATGTCCTCTTTGATGACGAGTATCGCTGTTCTCTTCTTCAGCTTGACCCTTGACGCGAGCTGGCAGAAAAAGGTGTAGAAGCTCTCAGGCGAGCCGATGCTCCTGATCACGTTGTCGAGGAAGTCGCCTACTATGGCACGGTTCTCTCCCTGGGAGGCCTTCTCGATGAAGAGGTTGACTTCGAGGAGATTGTCAGGCGAGATGATCTCGACGTCTGGAAGTTGATGAGCTAGCGAGGTGCCGTCCACAAAGGTTACCCAACCTATGCGGTGGGCCCGTCCGTCCGCGATGTCCTCGGGCGCGGTGGGACCCAGCACAAGGAGTGGAGGCGTATCTCTTGGCCCCAGGGCGTTCTGTATAATCGTGCGGAGGGTTTCTCGAACGCTGACATTCCCTTTCACGCAGACGATAACCAGTCGATGACGATCTAAGGGTTGGTAGAACGATTCGGTTTCTAGGGCGCGCTGGTTCTCGGGCGCTCTCTCTGGCTGAGCTTTTCTCGGGGAGGCCACTGCTATGGTCTCCCGATTCTACCTTTGTTAGGTAAATGCCTCGGAGATGAGGCGGGTTCCATGCTCGAGTTCGGAATGCTACCGTATCTACCTAATTTGGTAGATTCCATAGATTCAAGGCACGAAGGGTGGTGCATTTAAGTCTTTACAAAATCTCGGAAATAAAGTAGGGACCTTTACGAGATAAAAAGGTAGAGACACGACTCCGAATCGAAACTATCAGCATTGAACACTAACATATGTCTGATGCGCCAGAGAGAAGACTCAGACAACAAAGTCAGTCTTTTTCGTTATACCGAAGTATTGAGGAGCCCTGCGTTGCGAAGCAGGAATTAGGCTGGAGTCGTCAGTTAGGCAATAATCGGTTTTCCGAGCTGGTATGATTCCGATGATTATTGCTCGGCAGAGATTGGTCTGGTCATTCCAACTGGTCCTGCGGATCCTGGTGTTGCAGGACGAGCGTCCAACTGGCTCATTATCAGCAAGAGGCTTCTTATCTCATCGATGTTCCTCAAATTCCTTGTCAGCTGGTTGCGATAGTCTTCTCTGGTTGCTTTGTATTCTGGTTCCGGCATGTCGCCTGACATGAATCGGCTCTCGAGGGCAAGGAGGTTCTGTGGTGCGTTCGTGACTTGGTCTCTTAGGTCCCGTACTCTTTGAGTAAGGCTCTCTCCTAGCTGGGCCATCTTGTCAGCCATTGCACGGTTTGCCCGGTTTAGTTCTTCTCTGAGCATTGCGAGTCGCTGACGGAACCCGTTAATGTCAGAAACAACCTTCTCTATGCTGACCTCACTCATCTCATCCGCACCGAAGATGAGCTTTGAGACTTGTGAGCCAGCCTTAGGGCTGATGTAACCCCAACAATACTGAAAAGGTTACGAGAGAGCTTGCGGGATTATACTATTTCTTCTCTTCTGGCTTCCCAGCCATAGAGCTGGAACCGGAAGTTGTACCTGAACTGGAAGAACTCCCCGGGGTCCCTATCTCTGCTTCGAGGGGCGCAGGAGGGGGAGTCGTAAGCATCGTCCACCCAATCCATCCGGTAATGCCCAGAATGCCTAGCACGGCAATGCTAACCACCGCGTCGATAATGAGCTCTCGCCAACCCGTGGTCAGCAAGGCGATATAACCTAGGACGACGATCACTGAGACGGCCAGTATTAGACCGCCGTATGTTTGGTCCTTGTTCACTTTGCGAATCTACCTTAGGTTTTTCCGCCATTCGAATCTCTATATAAACCAATTACCCGGACGGGATTCTAGAGTCTCTTGTAACCCGGTCGCTGGGACAGCATTTTGGGATAGGTCAGGGCTCTCATCGGATACCCCTCTACTTCTCCCTTTATCCTGGATGTGAGCCCATCTGCCGAGGTCTTGATTTCCTTTCCTTCTCCTCTAGCCCTTACCGAGAGTTCGCCTGTCTTGATCTCTCTCTCACCAAGAACTACGACGTATGGGACCCAGCCGAGTTCAGCCTCTCTTATTCGACTCTGAAGCGTGTCATCACGGTCGTCCAAATCCACTCGTAATCCCTCCTTCTCCAGCCTCTCTAGGAGTTTCATCGCGTCAGGAATGAATTGTTTTGAGATGGGAATTATCCGGGCGTGAACCGGTGAGATCCATACGGGCAGCATCGGCTTCTTCTTTTGCTTCTCCATTCGAACTGCAGAGTCAAGCAAGGCGAAGAGGAACCTCTCAAGCCCGCCCAGCACCGCGGTGTGGATAATGACCGGATAGACTCGCTCTCCCTTCTCGTTGGCGTAGTGAATGTCAAATCGCTTTGCGTTTCCGATGTCTATCTGGAAAGTCGCGATCTCTCTCGGCCTGTCCAGATCATCGACTATGTTGTATTCGACGTTGAGGACCCAGTAGTAGATGCCGTCGGGTACGAAGTTGAGGAGTATTGGCTTCTTCTCCACCTTGACAAGGTCGAGGAAGAGTTCCTTGTGTTCTTTGAAGAAGGATCTGGTTGTGTTGTAGATGGAGACGTACTCGCGGTGAAGCTTCCGAATCTCTTCATAGATTATTTCGTGGACTTCCTTGCCAACGTCGATTGACTGTTTCAGGTTGGTCAAGTAGATGTGGAGGTCGGGCATCAGAAACTTTCTGAGGCGGAATGAGAGTAGCAGTTCCCCGCTCTGTTCCATCCGGTAGCTGTCAGCAACCTCGAGTGTTCCGAAGGGCAGGTTCCGGTAGCTCAGGGTCCAGTCCTTCACCATCGAGAACTGCTGGAAGCAGGCGGCGTATCTTAGCACGAAGTCTCTCTCATCTACTGACAGCTCGTAGGCTCTAGAGCCGAACAGCTGCAGATGTTCTTTGATTGGCTGCACGTTCACATCGAACATGTTTGTTCCTCGAACGTTGAGGATCGGGATCCCGATTCGCCGAGTCACAGTGTTTGCGTAGTCGGAGAGAAGCTGGATCATCATGTCCGCTTCGGGGCCGAACCGCATATGGCCCACGTCGGCGTAGGACTCCCATTCTATTCCGAACCGTCGCGCGTATTCGAGGAATCGGGGCTGGCCGCCAGTCAGGCCTTTCTTGAGAGCCTCTTTCTCAACTAGAGACTGGAATTCTTCTTGGCCGGGTCCGTATCTGAAGGTCTCAGGGCTGTGAAGCTCTCCAGCTTCATCCATTATCGCATATTCGGACTTTATCGGAGCGGTGACTTGCTTTGCCTGTTTCGAGGTGATTGTACGCGACAGCTCGGACAGAGGGTGACCCTTCGCTGTTATCGTGAAGCCTTTGTACCAGCCGAAAGGGCTCCTGCTGACTTCGTACCCGTTGTCCTCAAGCTTCTGCTCTAGAGCCTTGAGAATCTTGATGGCCGGGTCCCGGCTTGCCAGGCTCGTCGAGAGATGGGCGTAAGGGTAGATCATGACGCGCTTGGTCTTGAGCCAGCCCAGAACCTCTTCTATTGACTCGGCGGCATTTGCAACAGTATTTTCGGGAGACTCCTCATCTGCCTTCTCGACAGTCGAGAACACTACTAGTCCGTCCTGGAGCCCGCCTTTCTTTCCAT
>VBBG01000062.1 GCA_005882905.1 Candidatus Bathyarchaeota archaeon
AAGCGTTGGCTCTACACAACCAACCACAAGGATATTGGCGTACTATACATTGTAACTTCCCTATTCTTCCTTGTTGCTGCGGGCCTTCTCGCCATCACTATGAGGACCCAGCTCTCGGTTCCAGATAACACCGTTCTAACTCCTGAGATCTTCACCCAGTTTGTGACCGTCCACGGACTACTCATGATCTTCTGGGTTCTCTCCCCGTTCGCCTTTGGCTTTGCGAATTATATCATTCCGCTCCAGATCGGGGCTAGAGACCTCGCGTTTCCCCGGCTTAACGCGATGAGCTACTGGTTCTACCTGTTCAGCGGCGTGATGATAATCATGAGCTTCTTCTTTGGGGCGGCCCCAGACCTAGGCTGGACCCTCTACTCGCCGCAGACCTCGTTCGAGTTCGCACCAACCATCGGTTTGAACCTCGGCGCCGGGGCGCTTATTCTGATAGTTGTTTCCATAACGATGAGCTCTGTCAATTTCCTAGTTACAATGTTCAAGATGCGAGCACCGGGTCTCAAGCTGAGTCGGATGTCTCTGTTTCCTTGGTCTATTCTAGTTACGATCTTCATGATGCTCTACGCATTTCCCTCGTTTCTCGCTGCAGTTCTTCTACTGTACGTCGATAGAGCATTCGGCACTTTCTATTTCACATCGATCCAAGGTGGGTCACTACTCTGGGACAACGTCTTCTGGTTCTTCGGCCATCCAGAAGTCTACATCGTGCTATTTCCGGCACTCGGCATAATTGCCGACGTCATTCCTACGTTCGCTCGGCGCCCTCTCTATGGAACGAAATATGTCATCGGAGCACTAGTCGCTGCTGCCGTAATCAGCTTCGTCGTCTGGGGTCATCACATGTTCTTGACTGGATATGGGATTATCACCGACAAGCTGTACACTGTCACCACAGTCGCCGTCTCGCTGCCCTTTGACGTGATCGTAATTGCCCTGATTGAGACGCTCGCGATGGCGAAGCTTCGACTCAAGGCGGCAGCTCTATTTACTCTGGGCGCAGTCGCGTTGTTCGTAATCGGCGGCATCACGGGTGTTTATCTCGCCTCTGTCGCCCTAGATTATGCTCTTCGGGGAACATACTTTGTAGTTGCTCACTTCCACTACATAATGGTCGGCGGAAGTATAATGGGGCTGATCGGGGGTCTCTACTACTGGTTCCCCAAGATCACCGGAAGAATGTACAATGAGAGCTTTGCCAGGATTCACTTTGTCTTCTCCTTCATCGGCTTCAACGTTCTCTATTTTCCCATGTTCCTACTCTTGGACATGCCAAGAAGAATCGCTACTTACTCTCCAGACACTGGATGGGGACTACTGAATATCACCGCGACAGTCGGAGGCTTCATCTTCGGAGGCGCTCAGCTGCTGTTATTCTACAATCTATACCGAAGCTTACGATCGGGTCCGCCCTCTGGCCCGAATCCCTGGAATGGATGGACATTGGAATGGGCACTTCCATCGCCCCCACCTGCTCACGACTTCGATACGATCCCCACATTCTCCGATGATGGGACCATCCACTTCAAGGGAACGGCCGGCCTTCCCAACGGATCGTCCCCTGGAATTGGAATTGGCGAACCCAACGGCTCAAGCGTCGGCAATGGACACGTTGCTCTTCACGCCGAAGGGCTGAGTCCGTGGCCAATTCTGATGGCATTATCATCATTCATCTTCTTCTTGGGGCTCACCATAGGAAAGCCGGCTAGTCCTCAGCCAGTCAGCTATCAGCCGTTCTGGCCCCTCATCGCAGACGGAGTTATCCTCGGCCTCATTTCGCTCTTCGGCTATAGCAGAGAAAGATTCACTGTTCACGAAGACAGCCATGTAGAGAGCTGGCCTTTCAGGCAGGTTCCAAACATGAAGCTTGGAATCTGGACGTTTCTCGGGGCAGAAGTCATATTCTTTGGCGTCCTGATGGGCGCATACTTTTTCGTACGGACCGCCGCTCCAACGTGGCCAATCCCAGGAACGGTATTCGAAATCCGGAACGGTTTCGCGATGACACTAGTCTTGCTGACCAGCAGCTTGACTGCAATAATGGCCCTCGCGTCTGCTAGAGCGGGAAATCGGAACGGGGTTATCGTGAGTCTTGCGGGAACTCTAGCACTCGGCGCCGCTTTTCTCTACATCAAGGCTGGC
>VBBG01000063.1:0-1893 GCA_005882905.1 Candidatus Bathyarchaeota archaeon
GTGGAGGTATGTACTACACGAGCTTTCTGCGTCCTTTCTTACCTGGTGTCTACACCCTATTCGCCGGAGACGTCTGGGGTCACTTCGTCATCAGATACTTCACGGTTCTATCGTCTTAAAACGGCTTTTTCGAATCGACCGGTAAGAGAGCGAATATCCACGAACGTGGACAAATCCGGGGTGCTAGTGGAGTGAGTGTTAAGCAAGGTCGTCCGTGTTGGAAACAGCCTCAGGATCGCCATTCCTGCAGCCTTCTGCAAAGCACTGGGGATTTTTGAGGGAGGTACGATTCACTCGAAGAGCACTGACCACGAGATCCTAGTGCGGAGGATGGAACCTGCTATGACAACACCGTCCAAAAAAAAGGGGAATTAGCAGCTCTTCCGCGTGTCTAGGCCCACTAGGCTAGCCTGTTGAATCCGGGCGGGCCCACCAAAAAATTCAGTGAATCCTTTTTGGAACGTCGTCGCCGTTATGATCCAGCCTGCTCGTACCAGCGGAGCACCCGGAGAGCGCGTAAGGTGTTCCACCGGCTCGGCCGGCCCTCGCCCTCGTCCGTCTCGACCGGCATCACGCCGGGGTACCGGGTCTCGAGCGGCCACCGCCCGTCGCCGTCCCGCTTCGACGCCACCAGTTTGATCGCATCGGCGACCCGTTCGTCGGGCCCGACGCCGGCGCTGCGCAGGTACTCGAGCCCCCGCAGCACATCGTAGTGCCACCACGTCGGGAAGGCGAAACGCGTCCACATGGCGTCGCCCTTGCGATCCCGCTCGATCACCTCGCCAGTCGACCGCCGCCGGAAGAGCCGGCGCTCGAGGAGGTACTCCTCCCCGCGGAGACGAGCCGCGGTCACGACCGGGGTCCCTTCGCCCGCCCGCTCGTGCTCGAGCAGCGCCTCCAGCACGCAGATCGTCGTGTTGAACGACGAACGCGTCGAACGGTTCGGGGCTTCGCAGTTCCAGCCGCCGTCGGACAGCTGCTCGCCCAGCAACCGGTTGACGATGCCGCGGACGTCCTGGCCGAAGTAGGCGCCGGCAGTCGCGACCTGCCCGTTGATGCAGGGCTCCAGCTCGCCGGCGAAGAAGGGGTTCCGGTCGCATTCCTGCGGACCGCAACCCTGCCACGTCACGTGGTCGCGGACGAGGCCTACCGCCCGCCGTGCCTCCGGGCTCGCGGGGTCAAGACCCAGGTGGCGCAGCAGCCACAAGACGTGCATCGTCGAGTTCCACCCGCGATTCCAAGCCGCGCCTCCCCACCGGCCATCGGCGTCCTGCAGGCCGAGCAGCCGTGCGCCCCAGCCCCCGGTGGCGACCCGTGCACGCTCGGCCGCGACCTCATCCGCCGGCGAACCTGTCAGGTCCCGCATCACCTGCCAGCGGATCGACGGGTCCGAGTCGAGCAGCCAGTCAACGACGCTCATAGATCTCCCTCCCGCAGTGGAATGCATCCGCCTATCGGCACCATGCTCCTGCCGAGTGCTTTTGACAACCCAGACCTCTTCATCGAAAGTGCCCAAGAGCCCATACCCACAGTTCTACTTTGAAGCAAAGCAAGATCGCCGATAATCAACATTAGCATATTTCCAAGCAGACCATAGCCCAAGAAGCCTCCTAATTTACGCAAATCCGCAAGGGTTTCGAACAGGAAGAATGGATTCGCTTAGATTTTCAAACGAATCCGAGTGGGCCCACCATACCTCCATGTTGTTGCGCTGCGATATATCGGAGCCCAATATTTTCGAACCTCGAAAATATTCCCGGGCTAAACATCCCTTTTATGCAAAACACGCAACCTCAACTCCTAGTGATTATCATTGTCACAGCAACACGTATCATCACGGTCAGTTCTCGAAGCCACAATTCTCCTAACCGCTATACTCCTGGGCGCCAGCAC
>VBBG01000063.1:2010-3363 GCA_005882905.1 Candidatus Bathyarchaeota archaeon
GCCCGGAGGCGCCACCTTCTGGCAGACACACGTGGGCTCAGTAGTCATAACTATCCAGTGGACCAGCAGCGACAACGACTTCGACCTCTACATTTACCGTCAGAGCGACGGACAACAAGTCGCCAGCTCCGCTTCAGGCGGAACAGTAAGCGAACAAGTAGCACTCCAGAGTCCGCTGCCAGGCACGTACGAGGTCAGAGTAGTACCCTTCCTAGTCACTCTCTCAGACTATGCCGGCACCGCACAACTCTTCTCCGTTAACCAACCGCCCACTCAAAACCCAACCTTTCCAACCGGCGGCTTAGCCTTCAGCCCTGCAACAATCGTCGACCCACAACGCACTGAAGGAGAACCGCTGAACCACATCGACAAATATGGCAACATTTGGGAGACAGGACCCTGGGGGTTCAGCACCGCCCAGGGATTCGTTGCACGGTCCACGGACAACGGCGACAGCTTCCACATTGTCTCGCCCAACGGATTGAGGCCTAACCCTGCTGCATCCGGTGGTGGCGACACTGACATCATCACGGATGACCAGGGCTTCACGTATTTTGCGGACCTGGAAGCCTTGGCAGATGTCGGCGTCGCGGTTTCGAACGATGGCGGAAACAACTGGAGAGAGAATTCTCTATCGGTGCTTCCAGGAGCAGACAGGCAGTGGCTCGCCATCGACAACGGCCCCACCAACTCCGCGTCCGACAACACGGTCTTCCTCGCATTCAACCAACAGGTCTTCGGATGGCAAATCCTCTCCTCCCCTGGATCCACAGGACTCACCGACCCGACTGGCGGTTTCTTGTACACGAACGCAGCGGGCAGCCCCACAGCTGCCGTCACAACGGATGACCGCTGCGGAAGACTTCTCTTCGACCCGTTCAACAGAATGGTCTATCTTCCCTGCAACAACGGCGACCACGTAGACATCTGGAAAGCCCACGTCGACCCTGGCCAGAGAACAGGCCTACAGTTCAGCCTCGGCACAACACCCGCCAGCCCCGGCGGCCAAATCGGACTCGGACGCCTCTTCTCGGATGTGGCAGTGGACACGGCCGGCAACATCTACGCCGTCTGGGTGGACATCCGCAACAACAACGTATACTACAGCGCATCGCCAAGCGCCGGGGCAAACACGGGCAGCACTTACTCTTGGACTACACCAGTCCAGATCAACGGCGACCCTGCCAACAGCAACGTCATGCCCTGGGCCGTGGCTGGAAGCGCTGGAATACTCGACATTGCATTCTACGGCACTGATATCCGCGGCGACCCCAACACCTTCCCGTCATGGTACAACAACCGCATAGCAGCCACCACGGTCAAATGGTACACCTATCTTGTCCAAGTACGCAA
>VBBG01000063.1:3376-4123 GCA_005882905.1 Candidatus Bathyarchaeota archaeon
GACAGAACCATCGCCGACTTCTTCACACTAGCAATTGACGCAAACGGAGCAGCCCGGATAGTCATCAACGACCTGACAAACCAGCACCACGGCGCATCACTCATCCAGCTCACACAAACCGCCGGCCCATCAGCCCTCGGAACAACCCTTACACCCTCGACATCAAACACTGCCACGGGAGTCACAGATCCATCAGGTGACGCCCAGGTCCTACACTACTCACCAGCCGGAGCAGGCGCCAACCAACCCGCCCTCGACCTAGTATCACTCCAACTCTCCCAACCCAACCAAGCACACCTAACAGTAACTCTCACCCTCCAAAGCCTCTCAAGCCTCCTACCACCACCAGGCACCACAGGACTACTCTGGCTCACACGCTGGCAATTCCTGTCAACTGGCGACACCGGAGAAGAATCCTACAGAATCTTCTACCTGGGAGCCAACTCGACAGCAGGCCAATCACCCGTCTTCTTCGCCGGCACAGGAACCTCCGCCACACCCACCGGAGTAATGGGTAATGGCTGCATCACCAACACACCCCAAAACTGCAAGGTGATCCTCTACCCGAACGAAATATCAGAAACAGGCAGCATCAACGCAGCCAAGAACACTATCACCATAACCGCACCTCTAACTGACATCGGCAACCCTATCAGAGGCGACATACTCTACAGCGTAACAGCACTCACCTTTGCCTTCACAACACCCAACAAGATCTTGACTGACGCGGACGCAACACGAGTCTTC
>VBBG01000063.1:4158-8410 GCA_005882905.1 Candidatus Bathyarchaeota archaeon
AACCTTTACGATAGAGGTGACAGTCGACCCCACAGGAAGAATACACGGAAAGGCCGCCTACAATGACCCTGCAGCGGGCCTAGACTTTAGAACCATCCTCATCACTAGCGCCACATTCAACCGCAACGCTGCTACAATATCAGGCAACGGCGCAGCAAACAATGTCTCGACAAACTTCTCCATCGGCGTACAAGACAACGCCGAACCGGGTGCCGGACAGGATACTTTCAGCATAAACCTCCAAACAGGATATTCAAAATCCGGAGTCCTGCAAGGAGGCAACATCCAAATCCACTAGACACCGCCTCCAAACACCCCCCAATTTTTTTGGCAATTTTCCCGGCTAGACGCTGCCCTTCTTCGTTGTCTCGACGAAGTCTTAACTCCATCCAGCACTAGGACCACAGCTCCGAGCCAAGCTCCCATCTGTTCAATAATTTCTCCTACTAACTGGCGGCTCCAAGAAAGATGGCTATTGAGCTGACAGTGTAAATGCCATACCGGTATGTTGAATCCCGGCGGCCCACAAAAAAATTCGGCGAGTCTTTTTGCTTTGACAACCCGTTACGGGCTCATGAGCACTCTCGATGAAGAGATCTGTTGGAGGAGACAAAGCTCGGGCGGGGATGGCGCACAACGCTCTCAATCCCATTCTAGTACAATTTTCACCCAGAGGGTCCCTCGGAAAACACGCTTGTTTGAGAAACAAGACTAACCGAAACATTTGTTCGCAATCCCTACTCCATGTCGACTCTTCTAACCCTCTCATGGGGTTAGCTCAAGCTTGAGTTCCTGCAGCTGTGAATCGAGTCTCGAGGCCATCTCACGGACGTCCTGCGAGTCGCGCAGAAGCTCATCAATGGTCGTACTCAGCGCTCGTAGGAGTCGATTTTTGTCAAGCGACCCCACGAGTGTTTCCGCAAACGGTTTCAGGGTTTCCGGGGGTAAGTCATCGAACCCTCTCCCGTAGGTGGTCTTCAGATTTCGATGAAGACACGCGAGGGCAAGTGTCTGATCACGCGCCGCACTGATTGAATACTCAGCTTCCCACATCCTCCCACGGGCAATGCAAGCATGCGCATGTAGCAAATAAACAACCGCAAGCCCGAAGAATTGCTCTGGGGAGGACCGAACTTGTTCCCTTTCAAGAGCGTTCCCAAACAGCAAATCATACTTTAGACCCTTAACCAGAAACTTGTTCCCAGGAGTGAACGACAAATCTACTTGCAGGTTGTTTGGCAGCAGAAAGACTCTGTAAGTAGTGGATAGGTGTGGAAGATCGAATAGATGGACAGCACCGAACTCGTTCTCAAGACGAGCTTTCCAATCTGTCATCACATCGTCCATCGACGCATTCTCGGCCAGCCCGAACGTTAGGTCCAAATCTGACCATTGGTCTCCACCACCTCTCGCGGTAGATCCGATCAGTGCGCCTGCGACCAATCGAGGGTCCTCCCGGCTCGCCTGCACTAGACGGGCACGAACGCGTTCGCGCTCCTCGACACTGAACATGACAAGGATCACTCTAATGTCTATAACGATCGCAGGTGCTAAACGCTTCCTCAGGAGTATTTGTTCAGCATAATCTCGGCCGAACCAGAGAAAAATGGACTTGCTTTGATTTTTACGTGAGTTCGGGCGGGCCCACTACCGTACAATGAACTCGCGCCCCCCAAAGTCCTCCAATGACTTGCAAGACTTGGGCGTATCCTATGACTGAGAGAGAACTTTCAGATGTCATCGAACGTTTTCGCCACATTGCCGAGACTGATTCCCGAGTCCTCGCCTCATTCGTCGGAGGATCTCTGGCAGCCGGAACCGCTGACGCGTACTCGGATATCGACATCTACTTCGTGGTCGACCCCTCCGAGTACGACAGCTTCCACTCGGATGTTGCCTCACTCCTCAACACCTTCGGCCCTCTGGTCTACTTCGACCGACACAACGATTTCGGGTTCGACCTGGTGCTGTTCATGTTCAAGAACAATGTGAAAGGTGAGCTGGGGCTAGGAACAACACAGAACCTGAAGAACATGCATAGAGGCCCGTTCAAGGTGCTTGTTGACAAGACTGGAGTTATGGACAATGTGGAGTTCCCTCTTCCACCCCCATTGACAGGGAAAAACCTCCGAGACTATGTGGAACGACAGCTGCGGTGGTACTGGTATTGGTACGGTCAGCTGCTCACGTCGTGTGCAAGAAATCATCTCTGGTCTGCTGAACTTTCACTCTCCTCCATGCGAGGGCGGGCCTTCAATCTTCTCAAGCTCGTCTACCAGCCCGCCCACCATCCCGAAGGGGTAAGGCTCGAAGCATCGATTCCGGCCATCCTGCAGAAAGAGCTGGGAGCTACTTTGGCAGCATTTACCGCAGACAGCTTCAAGGCCTCCGGTGATCGACTGACCAAAATCGTGAAGAGGGAAATCCAACCTCTTCTCCTTTCTACCGCCGCTCAGTATCCCGCCATCTACGAAACGGCGATCATGTCAAAATTCGCTGTTGGATGAATTAGGTTAGTGCGCAGACCTGATGGTTGATGACCTTCGCCTTGCGATAGGAATCGGAAATTCTGCACCATCGCTAGCGTGTAACTGTTAGAGTTACCGGGTACGTGTGTGCTATGCTGCTGCTGGTTGCAGTTATCGTGATTGCATATGAACCCAGCGGGGTGGACCGAGACGTTGAGACGGCGAGAGTAGATCTGGAATACGGGCCAACCGTCGAAGGCAGCGATGTCGTAGGACCATGGCGGAGTAGCGGGGATACTGATGCGGAGAGGCTGACAGTTTCGTTGAATCCGTTGGTCCCATTTATTGTCACCGTGAACGTAGTGGAGCCGCCCCTGCTGACTGAACTCGAGGACGGGCTCACGGTGAGCGTGAAGTCGGGAGGCTGGGACACTTTGAATGATACGACTACTGAGTGAGACAAGTTGCCGCTAGTTCCGTAGACAGTGACATTGCCGGATCCGCCAAGGGTCCCCGCGTACATTGTCAGTGTCGCTTTGGCCGTCGAGTTGGGTGTGAGATCCACTCTAGTCGGACTTATCGTCCAATAGCTACACTGAAGGCTGGGGCAGAGGGGAGAGGGGGACGTGTATAGGTTGACGGTCCCGTTGAACCCGTTCAGGCTCGCCACAACTATCGTTGACGTGCCGGAAGAGCCGGCAGGGATAGTCAGACTATTCGGATTGGCTGTCATTGAAAAATCGGATGTTGAACCCGATTGGACAATGGTGAAGGCTACACTGACAGAGTGTGACAGGCTTCCGCTCGTCCCTGTTACGCTGACGACCCAGGTGCTGGCTGGACTGCCCGCGTAAGTGTAGAAGGTGAGAGTTGAGGCAACTGTTCCACCGGGCGAGAGTGTGACGCTGGATGGGTTGATGGTCCAGCCGGGGCATGACACGCAGAGAGGTGGAGGAGAGGTTGTGAGGCTTATCGTGCCACTGAATCCGTTAAAGCTTGACAGAATGATCTGAGATTTTGCCGTGGAGCCTGCCGGGACGGTCTGGTTCGTAGGATTAGAAGAAATTGTAAAGTCTGGCGGGCTTGAAGACACGACTGTAAACGTTACTGGCGCATTGTGGGATAGGCTGCCGCTTGTGCCCGTTACGGCCACATTGTAGGTGGCAAGCGGTGTCTGGGGATACGTTTGTATCGTGAAACCTGCGGTGGCGTTCTGGCTCGAATTCAAGTATACACTCATCGGGTTTACTGAATAGGTTGGGCATCCGATCGCCAGACAGGAAACTGGGGGTGTGAGGCTTACGTTGCCTTGGAACCCGTTGATACTGGTGAGTATTATGAGCGATTTTCCGGCGGACCCTTGCATGATCGTGAGCATGTTCGGGTTGGCCGACATGGTGAAGTCGGGAGTCCTGCCAGAGGAGACAATTTTGAAAGCTATGCTGACCGAGTGGGAGAGGCTCCCGCTATTTCCGTACACTGTGATGTTGCCAGCGGCTCCTTCGCCCCCAGCAAAGATTGTGAGAGTTGCAGTTGCCGTCGAGTTAGGGGCGACGATTACGTTGGATGGGCTGATCTCCCACGTAGTGCACTGAGGGCTTGGGCAGAGGGGTGATGGCGCGGAGAGGCTGACGGACCCGTTGAAACCATCTATGCTGACGAGAGTAATCGTTGACGTCCCCGAGGAACCTGCGGGAATCGAGAGAGTGTCAGGGTTAGCGGACATGGTGAAGTCTGGCGTGGTCGATATGACCTGTGATGCAGTAGATACTGCGGTCGTAACT
>VBBG01000064.1 GCA_005882905.1 Candidatus Bathyarchaeota archaeon
TATCTGAGCAGTCTCGTCCCGAACATTCTGAAGAGCACTACTTTCACAACACAGAGGTCTGCTCTGTTCGTCGTCTTCGATGAGGGGAACGGTTACTGTCCGCTGAACCAGAGCACTACTGAGGACTGTGTCTACGCTGTCTGGGCAGGCCCACTGGCCAAAGCGAACTATGGAACCACTAACCTCTACAACCACTACTCATGGCTTCGAACGGTAGAGGTAAACTGGAACCTACAGAGTCTAACCACCAACGATGCAAACGCCACTCCTATGACCGAATTCTTTGGGCCTCCGCTCTCAGCCATTTTCAGCTATAATCCGTCTTCGCCTCAGGTGGGCCAGCAGGTAACGTTCAGCGCGTCTGCTAGCGGCGGGACTACTCCCTATAGTTTCAGCTGGAGCTTCGGTGACGGGGCATCGGGAACAGGTTCGTCCACTACACACACTTACTCATCAGCAGGGACGTTCAACGTGGTCTTGACCGTGAAGGACAGCAGTTCGCCTCAACAGACGGCAACATCCCAGCAATCCGTAAGCGTGTCCAGTCCGCCTCCTAGTCTGACCGCTAGCTTCGTGTATAGTCCGTCTACGCCTCAGGTTGGACAGCAGGTGACCTTCACTGCTTCTGTTAGTGGTGGGACCGCTCCGTACACGGACAGCTGGTCGTTTGGAGACGGTTCGACTGGAACGGGTCCTTCCGTAACACACACCTATTCCTCGGCTGGATCATTCACTGTAACACTGACGGTGAAAGACAGTGGGGTGCCCCAGCAGACAGTAACCTCTCAGAAGGCAGTCACAGTCACCAACCCACCACCCACTCTCGCGGCCAGTTTCTCCTTCAGCCCGTCATCGCCACAGACAGGACAACAGGTCACGTTTACTGCTAGTGCTACTGGTGGAACAACCCCGTACTCTTACACTTGGACCTTCGGTGATGGATCGACTGGAACAGGAGCTTCTGTGAGTCACACGTATACTACAGCCGGAACGTTCAATGTCGTTTTGACAGTCAAGGACAGTAGCTCGCCTCAGCAGACGGCGTCGTCTCAGCAGTCTGTCTCAGTCTCCAGCCCTCCTCCAGCGCTGACGGCAAGTTTCACCTATAATCCGTCCTCTCCACAAGTAGGACAGACCGTTTCGTTCAGCGGCTCAGCATCGGGAGGAACCTCGCCCTACAGCTATTCATGGAGTTTCGGTGATGGATCCACAGGGACCGGGTCGTCTGTAACTCACACCTATGCCTCAACAGGATCATTCACAGTTGTGCTTACCGTCAAGGATAGCAGCTCACCGCAGCAGACCACGACATCCCAACAGTCCATAACCGTCTCTGGTACGCCTCCTGCCTTAACGGCTAGCTTCACCTACAGTCCTTCCTCGCCCCAAGCTGGCCAACAGGTCACTTTTACAGCCAGCGCTAGCGGTGGGACGACCCCTTACACTTTCAGCTGGTCCTTCGGCGACGGATCAACTGGAACAGGATCCTCTGTGACGCACTCTTACTCGTCACCTGGATCATTTACTGTAACCCTGACCGTCAAGGATAGTAGTTCTCCTCAACAAACGGCGACTTCGCAGAATACCGTAACAGTCAGCAGCGCGCCTCCCACTCTAACCACGAGCTTCACCTCTAGCCCGTCGTCTCCAGAGGTAGGCCAGCAGGTCACATTCACGGCGACCGTGTCTGGAGGCACATCGCCTTACAGCTACTCTTGGAATTTCGGTGATGGAGCTACTGGAACTGGCTCGTCTGTGGCGCATACGTACACGTCTGCAGGAACCTTCATTGTGACTCTGACTGTGAAAGATAGTGGTTCGCCGCAGCAAACGGTTACGTCCCAGAAGACTGTCTCTGTAACCAGTCCGCCTCCTCCTCTGAGCGCGAGCTTCAGTTACAGCCCGTCATCACCGCAAGCCGGACAACAGGTCTCGTTTAGTGGTTCTGCCAGTGGAGGAACGTCATCCTATAGTTACTCGTGGAACTTCGGTGATGGGTCGACCGGAACCGGATCGTCAGTTACCCACACGTATTCGTCAGCTGGATCGTACACGGTTACCCTCACCGTCAAGGATAGCAGCTCACCTCAACAGACGGTAACCTCTCAGAAGACAGTCACCGTCACCAGTCCACCACCTCCACTCTCTGCAAGCTTCACCTTCAGCCCCTCCTCGCCCCAAACCGGCCAGCAGGTGTCGTTCAGCGCCTCTACCAGTGGACAGTCACACTCACCGTTAAGGACAGTGGCTCGCCACAGCAGACGGTGACCTCTCAGAAAACGGTCACTGTCACCAGCCCACCGCCTCCATTGTCTGCCAGCTTCACATACAGCCCATCCAGTCCATTACCACTACTTCCAGTCACGTTTGACGCCAGCGCCAGTGGAGGTACTCAGCCCTACAGTTACAGCTGGGACTTTGGAGACGGATCAACCGGCAGCGGACAATCTGTAAGCCACTCATACCTGTTGCCGGGATCGTACACCGTGACCCTAACGGTCACGGACGCAAACGGTCAGAGCGTCACAACGTCCCAGACCATCGCCGTCTTGACCAGCCTTGTCTAGAATCTCGCCGGAAGGTGAATGACGAATATCGTGACTCTCGCGGGGCGATCCAACTTCTTCAAATCCGTTCTCACTTCATTTTTCATGATTTCTCTTGCGGTATCAAGCTCGATTCTATTTTCGCCACCGCTTGTGGTCCATGCCTCGGTCACATCGTCCGCCCCCGTCTTGGGCGGGTGGGGAGGTG
>VBBG01000098.1 GCA_005882905.1 Candidatus Bathyarchaeota archaeon
CTCCTGGCAACCGCGAAGATTTCTTCTGAGCGGCACTAGAAATCATGTTACGCGGCAAAGTGGTCGTCAGGATCGTTTCTGGGGCCCAACAAGAGGACAAGTATCTTAGGTCGATACCGAAATCCCGAACAGGTGGATCTTTCGCTAGGAGAAATCGAATTGCGGATCAATATCGCCTTCATGGTTCTCGTGGGGCCGTACACGTTTGTTAGAAGGGTATTCAGACTGCTCTTTGGACGTCAAAAAGCCTACCGGATTTTTCTCGATGCAGGCCTTCCATCAACGATGGACTTCTTGGGAAAGCTCAAGGTCCCAAAGATGGCCAGGGTCTGGATTGAGGTTAGAACTAGGTTCGCATTCGAAAGAGAAGTTATGCGCGTAGTCTTGCGGATTAGAGGAAAACTATTCCTTGACGTGGGCTCAGGTGTAGGCTACTATTCTGCGCTTCTGTCAAAGAACTTTGAATCCGTAATGGCTTTCGAACCCCATCCGCAAACCTTAGAATGGCTTAGGCTCACGATAGCGGCCGGAAGACTCCTCAATGTCACAACGCTAGACAAAGCCGTCTCCGACATCGATGGTACTACTCTATTGCACATTCACAAAATTGGCGGCCGACATTCAATCGACGCTACCTTCGGCGGCCAAGCATTACCGGTTCAAGCGGTCAAGATCGACTCTATCGTTAACGGTAAAGTGGATCTAGTGAAAGTTGATGTTGAGGGGGCAGAGTGGAGGGTGATCAGAGGTGCCGAAGACAGCATAATAGACGGAAGGATCCTAAGATGGGTTATCGAGGTCCATGACGAGAGGGATCGACAAAAATTCGAATATTACCTCAGACAAAGGAAGTATGAGACCCGATGGCTGGGGGACCGCCACTTGTTTGCAACCCTTGCTCCTATAGGTAATGATGGGCGTCTATCAGGAAGGGGTTACCAGCTGATGCCAAGTTTCAAAAAGAATTCCCGAGCAGGAGCGTTGCGTCTAGATTGTCTGGATGCTGGCGACATTTTCTCGCTGGTCCCTCTCCCAAGCAGCCCAGCCAACTCTCGAACACTATCGGCAGCCTGAGCAACTCACACTGTGCCATCCTGTTGAACCTCTTAGGAGGCTGTACTACGTTTTTCGTCGACGCCGAGCCGCCAGCTCCTCCTGTCTTCGGAATCGAGGCTGCGAGACCTCTGGCGGGGGTGTCCGATCATCTGGCCCTTTAGGAGGTTGTCGGCTTTGGCTAAGATGCTGTCGAACTCTTCCTTCTCCTGCGGGCTCAGCGCGTTCTGTTCACGCATCACCTTGGCGAGTCCTTTGGCGGTAAGAACCATCAGGGGCAAGAACACCTCGCGCTCCTTTCCTGGGATTAGTTTGTAGACGTATGGATTTGATTCGGTCGAGAGAGAAACTTCTGCCGAGTAAGCACCAGTTCTCTTCATATGAAAGAGGCCGAGCAGAATGGCAGCAGGTACCGAAACGAGCACGCCGAACACGGCAAAGACGGTGAGGGAATAGAAGATGCCTTCTAGGTAGTGGTTGCCCACGACTCCGAGCTTGTAGAGCACAACTAGGTTGCTAGTATAACCTATGAGCAAAGCGATGTATGTACCATAACCAGCTCTAAAATAGAACCAGCTTCTCCAGACGAGTCTCCTAAACTTATGGAACATTGGCATGGGTTGGGTTTGACTGCGAGGATATATCAATGTCTTGCACTGAGATGGGAACTCGCTTCTGGGTACAGTGCCGAGTCGCTATGTGATCATACGCTTTATCTTCGGAATTATTGCGAGTTTTTTCACAAGATAAGATGCATCCTTTCCCTTCATACCTGCAGGCATTCTGATAATGGTGGTGAAGATGAAGGCGAGAAACGGCATGAGCCCAAAATATTTGAATTGTATGTATGCGAAGTAGACCTGCCACGGCGAGATCTTCACCACTGTGGACGCCGAACCATGTCTGACGTGGTATACAACACTCCTTGGACAATATACTATTCGCCATCCATGCCTGGCTGCTCGAAGGCAGAACTCCATGTCCTCGCAGTAAAGGAACATCTTCTCATCCAGTAAGCCCGAGGATTCGAACACTCTCCTTTTGATGAGGACTGATGCGAAAGTGCAGGTTTTCAATTCGGTCTGAAGATCATACTGACCCCGGTCCGGCTCTAGGGCTCCCCTGTCACCGGGCATATAGACTCCATATACGAACGTGTATCGGTGGCCTGTGCTGTCGAGAAGCCCGTTCGGACGAAGCGTCTTAGACTGGACTATCCCGATTCTTGGGTCTGATTCTGCTGTGTCGATTAGCTTGTCAAGCCATCCCTTAGTGACCCATGTGTCCGGATTCAATAGAACAATGTATTCACCTTGAGCCTTCCGTATGAGAATATTGTTCGCTTTAGCAAAACCTAGGTTCGGGTTGGGAGGACTGTTGTCGTGAACCAGGATCTCGTAGTCTCTTGTGTGCTGACGGATGCTCTCGAGACACTTCTCCAAGAGGTCCGGAACCCTATAGTTCACGATTACTATGCTGGTCTTCAAAACGCTAGCGAAAATTACCTTGATTGCTTTAATCGTTTAGTTCGCAAGTAGGTCTCTTATACTTGAATTAGAGGGAGAACGTTACCCTCTGGTCTTTCTTGTCTCCACTATGAATAAGACTAAATGGAAGGTACGTTAGGTCGAGTTTGGATCTAATTTGAACAAAACAGCCAGAACTGGAATATTCGCGATTGCGACCGTAGCAATATTGTTTCTAACGGCTCCCGGTTTTGTCCATTCCACAGAACCAGCAGTTCCCGCTCAAAAATTGGTCTTGCAGCCTGTGTATGCGGACCTTCAATCCAGAATTGACACGGTACCCAATACCACCGGCGGTCTCAACTTATACTCAGTCTTGACTGTCACATTCAATGTTCCCGTAAAGACTAATGCAACCGTATTCTATAGCATTGGAACCTTCGTGAAACCATCCGAATGTTGTCCTGGCGCTCTGCTGGCCCTTTTGTCAGTGGACGGCGGAACTCCCGGTGCTCAAGCAGATTGTGGTGCAGACACTTCGAGATTCACAGGTGTACTATCTACATTGTCATGCTTTGGGCGTCTGACATTTCTGCCGGGCGCACATAGGATCGCGCTGATCGTCGGAAACGGGGGCGGGATCTGGACCATAGAGGCGGGGTCAACGACCTCGATTCTCGTGCAGTTCGGTTAACCTACGTGAATCTCCCAAACCCTTTGTTTTTCTTGGGTAGTCAACCAGTAACCACGCCCGATTTGGAATGCTTGAAGAGTTCGTCACCTACGCCGCTGAAGAATGAGATTGATAGAAGATCTAGTTTCCAAAAGACACGATCTGTCCAATCAATGTATCCGCAAGAAGCCAGGGGAACAAGCTTCTCCATAAGACAAAAAGCCAGATGATACCGAGCAGAGTGTAGTAGACGTAGTTTCGTTGATGAAAGAGCAGGCCTTGGACACGCGCCCGCATTCGAAGTGGTATCCCAACCGGGAGCTTAGCCACGGGTGCAAGCACCAGAAAGATCCATGAAAGTATTCCGCAGACGGTAAGCCATAGTATGCTCACATTCCACGGCGCTTTAAAAAGTAGAAACGTGCCTATTCCCAAATACATCAGTGCTCCCAAAAAACCGAGTCTGAAGCTAATCCAGACGAACAAGCTATCTAGGATGGCGAGGCTATACGTCCACTTTCGGCCATCAAACCCGGTTAGATGCATGAGTGGTAAGTTGATTGCATACCAAAGTGTGCCATAAGGTAGGACCCAGAATGAGTCCCTCACCTCAGACGACCTAGGTCTTTTGAAGAAATCACTTGGACGGAGCCGTCTTGAATAGGGTATTTGGGCTTCACGAACGTCTCTCTGCACAGGCCTAGCCCGAAGATACAACAAGCGACCGACGGTCAGAATTCCAACCGTCGGGATGCTGACTTGGTCGATCATTGCTAACCCCGAGGTCTCGCTTTCGATTTATAGGCTAATACTGTGATTCTAGCGCTCAGGCACAGTAATCCTCATTCAGGAAAGCAAGGTCATTGACACTTGACGAAGTGATTCCGAAGTAAACTTTGCCAGAATGTCTTCGGTAAGTCAGAGGGAATTTCCAGCAATTTTCATCGCTCCTAACGAAACTGACGCCCAACGTCATGACACTTCGATCACATTGGCGTTTCAGGGGCTGGAAAGCTCTGAACTTTGGCCGGAAACGACTCGTCGCTGCGACCGAATCGTTGTAAGTCGATGAGTTTGACAGAGCATCGACTCGGTCATGTTGGTGGATTTCGTGTATCTTCTGAGCAGATTTTTCTGATCATGTTCTCAAAGGCTCCGGGTCCGAACTGCTTCGCTCGCTCAGAAATTTCGAGCGGGCTCCATCGGGTCTCGCCTTCCATTGCTAGCCTGATTTTCTCTGTAGCATCATCTAGGTTTTCGTAAATATAGCCTACACCGGCTAACTTGACAATTTCCGCTCCGGAGCCCACACTTGGAACAACCGGAATGCATCCGGCCGACATCGCTTCAATTAGCGTCAACAAGACGCCCCATTCCTCGCTGGTCTGGAGGTATACCTTGCTCTCTTCCAAGAGCTCCGGGTTTTTGACTATTGGCGTTTCGATGTAGTCCAAACTTGCGGGCACTTTGGAAAGCAATTTGTCTGAGTAGCCTGGGTGGAGGAGGCGCTGAGCACTAGGGTTCTTGCCAGCTAAGATAAAACTGTATTGGGGTAATCTTCTGGCCAATTCGAAGAGCATTTCAATTCTCTTCTCTGGAGATATCCGGCTGACTTGGATAATCTGATTCTTCTTGGGTATCTTGGGCTCAAATACCCTCGAAGGGGGAAAGAAGAGGGACGAATTTTGATGTCCCATACTCCGAAATTGGTGATTAAGATTTGGTCCTGCGACAAAAAACCAGGTTGGTGATGGACGTGGTGCCAGCCGTGCGTAAAGAGCCCTCAAGAGATAGAAATACACGCTCTTGAACGGTTTAGGGCGAGAGTAGGGTGGCACAATCAGCGGCATTGGATAGCGAAACAGGTCATTCAAGTCATACACAAAATGGTATAGCCTCTTTCCGGGAAACGAGAAAATCGAGGACTGCGTGCTCAAGATTAGTTGAAAGTCCTTCTGGTTCAAAACTCTCGAGAATCTCGCAAGTCTAATTACGTAGAGGATTCTGGTCAGATAGTCAAGTCTGAATGGTGGATGTAATGTGGGCTCGGGAAGCCGAATGTGAGTGCATCTTCCCAAGACGTCTCCCATACCGTAAATCTCCTCTGCGCGAGAAGGCTCGAATACGTCAGAGAGTATGCTGACGTGGAACCCCATTTCTTGGAGAATCTTGCATGTCGATAATCCAAGAAATTCGGCTCCCGCATATGGGGAGAGCTTGCAATGGATGACCAATGCTGATCTTCTCGTTGGTTCCAAGTGTTCGAATTCTGCGCGGTGAGACAATTCTTCGCTCACTTGTCATTCAGGCCTTTCAGAGAGGAGTCTAATCGGACCCGACTGACTGAAACTACGCCAGAATGGCTCCTTTGAGTCTGTATGCAGAACATAGGATTTCCACTCTGCTGGGCAATCGTCCGTGGGTTAGCGGGGCTAGAATGGCGTCAAATACCACCAATAGGGTCAGCATTCTCGGGAAACTCCCCCATTTTGACGCATATCTGATCATACTGTTCGTGAACAGGAATTGCTGAACTTCAGGATGAAGTACGGTCTTAACGTAACCTATTCTGTGCGTCACCTTAATGGCTGGGAGAAAAACCATGTGCATATTCTGCATCATGGCACGGCTAAACAGATCCGTGTCTCCGAAGTAGATGGGTAAGTCCAGAGAAAATAAACATCCGAGCTGCTGAACGGCATCTCGGTTTATCATGAAGAAGCTGGCAACAGGGTGCTCGACTAATACAGGTTTGACAAACGTTTCGTAGTTGTAATAAAGGTCGCGACCAAAGAAGTCTTGGGCGACTATCCTTCCGAGGATTCGTCCCAGCCTGGTAAGAGTAAAGAACAGACGTGTAAACGTGAATCTCCTCATACAGTACTGGGGAGTCCCATCGGCGGTGATCAGTTGGGGGGCAAGGATCGGGAAGTTGTGTGACTGCGCGTATTCGAGCATTTTGTTCACATCTTCGTTGAAAATTATGTCCGGGTTGCAGGATAGAACCCATTTCCCAGAAGCGACCCTAATGCCGACATCGCTCGCCTGGGACAGACCGCCATTGAAATTCTGAAAGACAAGCTTAAGGCCTAATTTGTTTCTGGTTTGCGTATCAATCGCAGCCAGAAGCTCGGCCGTGCCATCAGTGGAGTGGTTGTCAACAATTATCGTCTCGAAGTTCTCAAGTCCCAATCTTTGCAATGATTCTATGCAGTTCGAAATATGGATTCTGCAATTCCAAGTAACAATCAGTATCGATAAGACCTTGGAATCTGGGTTCTTTGCAGAGGGTCCGAAGATCAAACACCAATCCGACCAAAACTCAAAACGAGTCGCTTTTAGCGCCTTTGACAGATACGCCCAGGAAACTGCTGGTTGCCCTAAACCATCGCATCATGTTATCTCGACTATCAACACGGCTAAGAACCTCTCCCTTTACTATAACAAGGGCCAGTTGGTCCAGATCCACTGTTGTGGGCGCTACACTCTAGGCACATGGACATATTTGTCTACCTTCAGTACACAGTGTGTGCCAGATGATGAGGACTATAGTGGTCCATCCAAGAATGAGTGTGCAGGGCGGAGGGGAAAGAGTTGCGATCCATTCCCTCAAAGCGGCGCTTCGGGCCGGCCATACCGCTTGCTTACTATCTGAAGACTTCGATATCGCACAGGTTGAGGAATTTTTCGCTTGTGAGGGCTTGTTCTCTAGAGTGGAGAGACTCACATACCCAGTGTTCAGTCCTCGACTGGTTAGGGGGCTTCATCTTTACCAGCAGCTATTTTACCATCGCCGGCAAATTCACAGACTGCTTTCAACACACCTTGATTTTCAACTTGTGCTGAGCACACAGGACATCGGCTATGCTCCGTCGAGCGAAAGTCCGGTATTGCAGTATTGTTATTTTCCGGATTACTTCAGCCATATCAAAGGTGAAGGGTCGTCTCCTTGGTGGAAGCTCTACTATTGGCCGGCAAGACTATACTATCATCAGCGCGTGAAGCACGTCGACAAGTTCCTCAGCACGTCCGAGTATACGAGACACTTTGTTAGAAGAGTGTGGGATAGGGACTCGACGACTCTCTATCCCCCATGCCCTGTAGACTTGTACAAATCTTCACCCTGCGTTAAGGAGAATGTTGTAGTCACTGTGGCACGCTTGGTGCCGGAGAAGAGGATCGAGAACTTCCTCGAAATCGCACGAAATTTACCTGCCCTGAAGTTCGTGGTGATAGGAAGAGTCCAAAGTGGGAGGGGTGGTTATTATGAAACTCTCAGGAGGATTGCTCCGGCTAACACTTCTTTCATAGACGCTCCGCTAAGGAAAGCAAGGAATGTCTTGGCCGAAGCTAAGGTCTATGTCCACTGTGCCCGAAACGAGCAATTTGGGATAGCGATCGTTGAGGCGATGGCAGCGCGATGCGTCCCGGTAGTCCATGACAGTGGCGGTCCTAGAGAAATAGTAACTCAGGACGTGGGATACAGATGGCAGAACACACTCGAGGCTTCGCAAAAAATCTCAACACTTATGGAAGACGACGAGCTAAGAGAGAGGCTCTCTCGGTCCTCCGCGTCTCGAGCGGAATTGTTTAGTAACGATGTCTTCGAATCGTCGCTCGCTGCGACTCTGAAAGAATATGGTGCGTAGAGGTCGGTAGCTAGGAGCATAGAATGAATTCCGATCTATAGCTCAGCTGCCCATTCCGATTGCAGGTCGGCCAGCTCACCGCGAATTCTGGCCTAGGATTGACGGTTCTGGGAATGGAATGATAAATTG
>VBBG01000065.1 GCA_005882905.1 Candidatus Bathyarchaeota archaeon
GGTTTAACCCGCAGGGCTCATAACCCTGAGATTGATCGAAGAGCTCGATCCTCAAGCGGTGGTTCGAAGGGCCCAGGTGGGACCCGAAACTCCACCCCCCGCTACCTTTGAAAGTTCTCCCAATGAACTTTGCGAAATGATGCTACTAATCGTTGGACGTTGTGGAGCTTGCAGTAAGTTCTGGGGTCAGTAGGAACTTGCCGTTTCCCGTACATACGACGTGGGGCATTACAACGATGCTAGTAGTCATTCCTCCGATCACTTGTGCACTTGGCTCAGCTTGAAGATGGCCGGGTGGAACGATGAGGCTGACCGACCCATTAGCCGTGGCAGATGCGACATCTATTCGGACAACATTTATCGTTCCTTCTGGCAGGCTCCTCGAGCTGAGCTGAGTGACGCTGTTCAGCTGGAAAATGTCCAGCGTTCTTGGAGTGTCGTTCAACGTAATCCACTCTCCGGTCAAGTCCAACGCCCCCGTTCTGTGAACCCTAACCGAGCTGATGTTCACAACAAGACTCGTAAGCGTGACATTTTCAGCATTCATTCCATGACACGATACTATCACCGGATCGCTTTGGATAGATATTTGTAGTATCCCTGTTGATGGGAGAAAGTTGGGAGGTATAATCTGGAGTCCAGCAATGACCGATGCCGCAATAGCGAGCCCTACGATGCCGTATTGCGCTAGCCTCTTGGTGGCTGGATTCGTCCTCTCTCGCCTCGTACTATAGGGGCTATCCTACACATAGACCTACGATTTTGAACGGCTTGTTCAAGCGTTGTACGCTCACGCTCACGGCTGTTGCCTCCAAGCCTTCCAAGTCTCAAACCAGAAGATGGCCGACCCTAACCCTCCGAAGATCAACCCGAAGAAGGTGAAGAGGTTCAGGTCAGGAATGATGAGCACATAGTACACGAATAGTACAGTAAAGAGCGCGGCATAGAGGGCGAATCTTGGAACGAATACTCTTCCGACTCGGAGGAACTGTTTGAGAACGTCGACCTTGACCTCCTTGATGAGCCGATATTCTCCAGAATCCTTCGAGACCAGACCTAGGTCCTTTAGCTTGTCAAGGTGATACAACGCCAGAGTTGGGCTGGAGAAATCTAAGGCTCTCTGGACCTCGCGAACACCAACCGTCTGCTTGTTCGCGTTCATGACATACCAGTAGACTCTGAGCGTGTTTCCCTTAAGCTCGGCAGCAACCTTTTCCGACTCCGCCTGTTCTTGCGAGTTCAGGGATTGGGTAACCTCTAGAAAGTGATGTTTAGAATGGGTTCTGACTAAATAAGGACATGTTGGTCGAGTGGAGAGCGATGTGGCCGCAAGCCGGATTGTTGCCTATGGGTAGAGAACTGGATTGAAGGCCGTTATTTTCCACGAGTTCGGAGGGCCAGACAAGCTTCGTTACGAGGACGTGCCTGAGCCTAGGACTAGCGAGTCAGAAGCTCTCATCAAAGTAAGAGCCGTAGCCCTCAACCATCTCGACATCTGGGCTAGGGAAGGGACACGGAGGGAGAGAGTACCAATCCCCCACATCTCAGGCAGCGACATCTCCGGTGAAGTGGCAAGAGTAGGAACCCTCGTCAAAGACCACAAACCGGGTGACAAAGTTCTGA
>VBBG01000164.1 GCA_005882905.1 Candidatus Bathyarchaeota archaeon
TCGGTAGGCTCCGACGGCGACGGCGTTGATCGCTGTTCCTGAGAACAGGAACGGGAGCATGCCTCCTATTAGAGCACCGATAATCACATCGGGATGATTGAGGGCAAGAGATGCTCCCAGACTCGTCAGTGAGTTTCCCAAGGAGATCGCATCTGCTGGAGTGATCTTGGTCAAGTCAAACAACTTGGCTTGATACCGGGCAACTTCCAAGACAAACGCTTGGAATAGTAAGAGCGACGCTAATGCGGCTGACCCCATTGCGTATCCTTTCGTGAGTGCTTTGGTCGTGTTGCCAAGTGCATCTAGCGGCTCTATTCGATCACGAATCTCCGGCGGTGCCCCTGACATCTCGGCTATGCCCCCTGCATTGTCTACTATGGGGCCGAGACCGTCCATCGTGAGGACAATTCCTGCACCCGTAAACGCCGCCGAGGAACGCGTTGAGGCCCGCGAGACTTGCAAATTGCTCGCCCAGTCCAAAAGAGATGAGAAGAGCGACGGCTACGGTGATGACCGGGAGCCCGCTCGAGATCATTCCAACGGCGGTTCCAGAGGTTACGGTGAGGGCGGGGCCGGATTTGGACCTCTCAGCTATCGTAACGACCCATTCGGCCTCGGTTCCGGTATAGAATTCCGTGTAGAGTACTATGAGAAGGCCTGACACGAGCCCGGCTATCATGCACCCGTAGAGAGCATAGGCGCCCAAGGCTCTATTGGCAGAAGTAACTCCTGCTAAAGTCGTCAATCCTGAAGGGCCGAATACATACCAGGTTGCGATGAACAAGAGAATTGCAGCAATGAGGGAAGCTACGAGAAGCCCATCCCTCGTAGGCTTGATCGGATTCTTGAACTTCTTCTCATAGACCGCAACTGCCAGGCCCACAAATGTGGCAACTATTCCCAGCGACCGCACTATCAGGGGCATCGTCACGTAGTAGACGTTGTTGCCGCTGATACCCTGGAAGAGAATGATAGAGACGATCAGGCCAATTATCATACCTCCCAAGTTCTCAGCTGTGAGAGACTCGAACAGATCAGCGCCTCTACCCGCCTCGTCTCCCACATTGTCTCCAACGTTGTCGGCGATCGCCGCCGGGTTCCTAGGATCGTCCTCCGGAAAGTTCTCCTCCACCTTGCCAACAAGGTCCGCGCCCACGTCAGCCGACTTTGTGAATATTCCCCCGCCCAGTTGCGCGAATAATGCGGCTAGCGAAGCCCCAAAACCGAATCCAGCCAGAACTCCCGGGTCACCAAAAGCAGCATAGAGAATCGAGAGACCCAAGAGACTCATGCTAATAACAATCAAGCCCAGTGCTCCTCCCCCAAGCGTGGCGACCTTCAACGCCTCGTACGTTGACTTCTCGGCAGCCGCGGTCGACCTGACATTCGAGTTGGTCGCAGAATACATTGCAATGTATGCCGCGAAGAGCGAGAAAGCTACTCCTAGGAGGAAGCTGAAGGCGATCTCCCCACCGTAGGTGAGGTTGACCGTCGCGCCAAAGGCCGCGACGATGACAATGGCGATGATTATTGCGATTATCGCGATGGTTCGAAACTGTCTCTTCAGATAGGCGTTCGCGCCTTCTCTGATGGCCTTCCAGATGGCGACCATCTTCTCGTTGCCGGTCGGGTATCTCTTGATGCTGTACACGAGGTAGATGGCGACGGCGACCCCGGCGATTGCGAGTGATGTCGTCAGGAGTAACGGGTCGAAAGCCAAGCTCTGGTTCCTACTAGCCTCGAATCATGGAATTTCCGTCAAGCCGCCCCCGTCCGGATTATAAATCTATTGAAATCGGCTGTGATCGCTGATTTGCGGCAGCACTCTGATGTGAACGCGTCTCGATTATTGATACTACTTTGTCGTGGCCACTGGCAAGGATTTCAGGAGGCAGCCCCATCCTTGAGGCGAGCTATTGCAGTCCAAGGCTCCGAGGGGACTAGTAGTAGTGTTGGTCCAGTCGCCTGCAGGCCACCAGATCCAGTTTATCCTCTGTGGCGTATTGCGGTCATAGAGATTGACTAATGTCTGTATGAAGTGGAATGTTACGGCACTGTAGCCTGCGCTTCCGTTCAGTATAATATCGGGAGCACATATGTTAGGATCACAGGATAGGGGATCTGTACCGCCCTCAGTGTTCAACGCGGGCCAACCGGTGCTGGTCATGCCAGCCACAACCGTCTGGTAGTAACCCTGAGCCACGCTCTCCGCCGTAGCGTTGCTCCAGCCTTCTGTAGCGTTATAGTAGTTGAAGCCCATGTAGCTGTGAAGACTGATGAAAACCCTACCGCCCTGCGAGACGTTTCCAAGTGAGTCCGTAACTGCCGGATAGCCGTTTACCGCACTGGAACAGCTTCCGTCACCTCCCGGGCAGAGGTTGCAACTGTAGCTGCAGAGGTTCTGGACGACTATCCAGTGAGTATCGCCCAGTGACCGGGCCTGGTCTATCCACTGCTGGTACGCGCTGCTAAGATATGGGACGCATGATGGGTCTGTCGAGCAGGGCGCGCTGGGACAGCTGGAGGGGCTGTTAGTACAATTGTAGTATTCTGGCTCGTTCTCCGGTTCCCAGATGATCTGTGAGTATGATGGTCCGAGGTTCTGTACTATCGGCTTCCAGTAGCTCAGCCAGCAGCTTGTATCCCGGAAGATATCCGAGTATCCGTGATAGTCGATAATTATCCAGAAATTATAGTGTTGGGCTATCTGGACGGCCCGCTGGGCGTTGGTCTGGTTATACACGCTCATGTAGTTCTGGTCAATCGTGTCCGAACAGTAGGGATCGAAGTCGACCCTGACAGTATTGTAACCTTCAGCCTTCATCTCAATCAACAACAACTCCATGTCCGAAACATACTCTCCTGGAAACACGGCTGAGAGAGTGCCTCCACTGCCGGTTGAGGACTCGTCCATCTTGACGCCGCCCCAGCCCACCAGAATTGGTGTCGTACTTGAAACGGGTGTGTGATGCCCCGTGATCATTGAATAGAGCAGGACACCGGATACGGCAAAGGCGATGATGAGAACGGCCCCAACTATGTTGCGCCGCGACCGGAATCGCCCCGTGGGCCTCGTCGCGGTGCCGCCATCGCTCATCATCAATAAATACGATGTGATCCTTGTCGGAGGGGGCCCGGGTGGCCTCTCCTCCGCGGTATACCTATCAAAGAAGGGGTTGAAGGTCAAAGTCTTCGAGAAGAAGAAACTCCTTGGAAAGCCGGTTCGCTGCGGTGAATACTTTCCGGTCAAAGAAGAGATGGTGAGACTCCTCCCGCGGGTGAAGTGTATCGACATCATTGATGCTCCTGATGATTCAGTGGACTCCAAGTGTAAGTCGATTAGACTCGTTAGTCCTAGGGGACACGAGTTCGAGTTTCCGTTCGCAGCCTACATTCTCGACAGACACGTCTTCGAGAGTCACTTGGGCGATATCGCGCGTAGCAACGGTGCTGATATTGATGTGGGCGTTCAGGCCCACTTCTACCCCGACGAAGAAGGGGGTTGGGTCGGACCCACCCGTGAGCAGGCTGATCATGGAGAGATTATCATTGCCGCAGACGGTTATCCGAGCGAGACAGCCGAGCGTGCCGGATTACCTGAGAGAGAATATGCGGGTCCGTACACAGTCGCGACGAATATCGAGTATCTCATGACAGATCTTGGAGTTGAGCAAGACGTAGCGGAGATGTACATGGACCCGAGATACTCCCCCGGAGGGTATGGCTGGATAATACCGAAGGGACATGGGCGGGCCAACGTAGGAATCGGAATTCGAGAACCGTACGTCCGGCGGAACTGGCAGATACGAGAGCTGCTAGCTGGCTTCATCGATAAGAACAAGGTAGCGGCTCAACGATTGAGGGGAGGACAGAAGGCGTCTTTGATAGGGGATAGCCTCCCGGTTGATGGACCCCTCGCGAGGACCTACACGGATCGGGTGATGGCGGTCGGCGACGCTGCTGGCATGGTCATGCCAACAAACGGGGGCGGGATACAGACAGCCATGATCACAGGGCGGTTGGCCGGAGAGGCGGCAGTCCGTTACTTTGAAGAGAAGACTCCGCTGTCGAGTTATGAGGAGGCTTGGAAGGACCAGATTGGTTTGGAGATGGAGAACTCCAAGCGGATGCGGCAGGCCTCGGACCGGTTGATGGGCCACGGATTCGTCTTCGACATGATGCTCCGCCTGATGGGGACGAAGAGAATAGCTGATGTGATAATGTGCCAAGTCCCCAGCGGCATGGGGCTCTTCGTGAACATGATGGCCTAGTATCTGAGTGCAACATCAACAATTATCGCAATGAAGAGTAGGAACAGGTAGGGACTCGAGACCTTGAACATTCTCCACGCATTCTTCTCGGTCGGCTTGTAGAGGACCCAGAGACTCCCGGCCAGGTTGGCGAGTCCGCCGACCAAGGCCACGGCTCCGTAGATGGGACCAAGATAACCGAGAAGATACAGCGCAAGTGAGAAGGGTACCATGATGAGAGAGAAGAGAATGATCAGCCGGAGAGCGGTTGCTGAACCCACGACAACGGGGAGCATCGGGATACCGGCGCGAGAATAGTCCGATCGGTTTGAGACTGCTAAGAACCATATGTGGACAGGAATCCAGACAAAAACCAATCCGGCCATCAGAATGGGAATCGGTGCAAGAGGGAGGTTACCGACAAGACCGGGGGTCACGGCTGACCATCCGAACAGGACCGGCAGACCACCGCTGAACCCACCTAGCAGAATATTGAACGGGCTCCGCCTCTTGAGTAGCAGACTGTAGACTCCTACGTTGTCCAGTATTCCCAGACCCATCCAGAGAAGCGAAAAGAGATTCAGCAGACCGGAAAGGATCAGAGAGACGATGACTAGTCCGAGTGCAAAAGTCAATGCTGCTCGGGGAGCTAGTCGTCCAGACGGCAGGGGCCGATGGCGTGTTCGCAGCATTACAGCATCAACATCTCTGTCGTGGTAGTTGGTGAGAGCATTGCAACCTGCGCATCCTGCTGCGATGGCAGACGCGGCTACGATCCATCCGAACGGGCTGAAGGCAATCGAGAGCACCCTAGTTGCTACAAAAGTCGCGGATAAGGAGGTGAAGACGAGCAGATACCAGATCTTCGGCTTTGTAAACTCGTAGTATGTTCGGAAGTGGCTAATCAGGGATTTGGTTTCTTGACGCTGGACTAACAGTTGGGCCCGCCCTATGAGACTAAGATGTGTCCGTTCATGTTTCCATGTAACG